>JBBIQF010000396.1:0-6265 GCA_037442445.1 Planctomycetaceae bacterium | reverse complement strand
GCCCGAATCCAACGCCGCGGCACGCCGCCAGTGCCTTTCGGCCGCCGCGGGCCGACCCCGTGTGCGGAACACCTGGCCGGCCGCAGCGTGGGCCCGCGCCACGGCGGTTCGCAGTTCCGATAGATCGTCCAAGGCCTTCAGCCGCT
This sequence comes from Planctomycetaceae bacterium, assembly GCA_037442445.1. Classification (GTDB taxonomy): domain Bacteria; phylum Planctomycetota; class Planctomycetia; order Pirellulales; family Thermoguttaceae; genus JANLFZ01. The sequence goes on along the minus strand of JBBIQF010000396.1, from coordinate 6,119 downwards.
GCTTCTCCGCCTCTTGGTCCTGTTTCTTACGCTTCTCGAACTCCGCCTGGTATCGCCGCGCAGCTTCGCTGTGCCCCTGCCGCGCAAGGGCCGTGGCCAGACCGTGGTAGGCGTGCGTCATCTCGGGCGCCAAGCGGATGGCCTCCTCGAAGTGTCTCTGCGCCTGGGCAAATTGTCGCAAGAGCAGGCAAGCCCGGCCACTGAAGTACCGGGCCTCGGCCACAAGCGCGCCCTCTTCGGACAACATCGGTTCCAGCACCCCGCGGGCCTGTTCCGCTTTGCCCTGCATCAACAGGGCCTCGCCCAGCCGGAGCCGCGCGTCCCGGCGCTTCGGGTCGGCATCCAAGGCACTTTGGAACCGCTCTTGGGCCTCGGCAAAATTTCCTGCCTTCAGCGCCACCGACCCGAGCTGGAAATGGGCCTCGGCAAACCGCGGGTCGAGTTTCAAGCACGCGGCCCAGCATCGCGACGCCTCTGCCGTATTGCCCAGCCGGGAATACACCCACCCCCGCACCGCCAGGGCCTCGCAGTGGTCGGGCAGTGCGGCAGCCAACTCGTGGGCGACCTCCAGCGCCTCTCGGCGGAGTTGGGCAGCCGCGTCCTCCGCGACTCGAGGGGATTCGGGAGCATCGGGCAAGCCGGGCAACTCCGGCAGATCCATCTGCTCCCTGGCCTTCTGCCCAGAAGGAGCAGCCTTTGAGGGCGAGGCAGGCTGCGCCGGCCGCGGCAGTCGCTCGCTATTGCTCACTGGAGGAGGCGCCGATCTTGAAGCAATACGCCCGGCCGTATCCGCTTCTGAGGGGGACGCGGCCGCCTGAGATGGCTCCCCTTGGCTAGCGGCGGCCGGAGCAGCCGGAGCAGGCTGACGCACCGATACATTTTCTGGCTGGCTACCGTTTTCTCCATCTCTTGGGGGGCTGCAGCCGCCCGACAAAAGCGAGCCAACAAGAAGCGCAACCCCCACTATAAGTGCAATCGGACGGACACACAAATGGGCACTGCCGACGCATAGCAGCGCGGCCAGCCCCCACTTGCAAGGGGTATTACTGGGCCTTGGTGGCACCGAATACGGCGTGAAAGCGAAGTTGTGCATCGTGTGCCCGGCAGCGGGCGGCCCAAACGTGCATTGGTTTCTCTGCCCTCACCCTCTCTACCCCTTGTACGGTTTGAACGGCCCAGGAGCAAGGAAAATAAGGCGGGACGCCCATGCTGCGGGGACGCCGGCCCGCCATCGAAATCGCTCTTGCGCAGTGCGACCGGCATTTACGTCGAAAAACATCCCACCGTGGGGTAGAATGCCATAAGAGAGTGTCAAAGAACACCGGGCCCACAGCAAGGTACGGCTTCGATGGATAACGCACCCCAGGAGGGTCGCCGCCCCCCTGAAAGGACGCCTGCTCGTCCCAAGCTCAATCCCTCGACTCTTTGGTTGCTCGTGGGGTTGGCGATCCTCGTGGGTTTCTTGCTGTTTCGGGCCAACACGCCTCCCCGGGCCACGATCGACTACGGCATGTTCCGCGCCGAGTTGGAGCGGGACAACATCGCCCGCGTCGAAGTGAAGGGGATGAAGGTCTATGGCCGGTTCAAGGTGCCGCCGCTGGTGCCCGGGGGCAAGACGGACGAAAAGGGCAATCCGCAGCGGTTTGCACAGGACTTCACCACCACGCTGCCTCCGTGGGTGGTGCAGAATCCGGCGTTCGACGAGATGCTTTACAAGCGGCTGGGCGAGAATTACAGCGCCTCGGAGCCCAGCGACAACAGCAACTATCTGTTGGGCGTGTACCTGGTGGTCACGGTGCTGTTGTTTGCCGGCATTTGGATGATGTTTCGCCGGGCCCGCGATCAGGTGCTGGGCGGCGGGCTTCTGGCCGGCTTCATCAAGAGCCCCGCCCGGCGCTACCAGGCCGGCGACAAGCCGGTGACGTTCAAGGATGTCGCCGGGCTGGAAGGCGTCAAAGAGGAACTCGTCGAGATCGTCGAATACCTAAAGGACCCCAAGCGATTCCAGCGCCTGGGTGGCCGGGTGCCCAAGGGGATTCTGCTGATGGGGCCGCCGGGGACGGGCAAGACGCTCTTGGGCCGGGCCGTGGCCGGCGAGGCCGGCGTGCCTTTCTATTCCATCAGCGGTTCCGAGTTCATCCAGATGTTCGTCGGGGTGGGGGCCAGCCGGGTCCGCGACTTGTTTGCCACGGCCAAGGAGAACGCGCCGGCCATTTTGTTCATCGACGAGATCGACGCGGTGGGGCGGCACCGCGGGGCGGGCCTGGGCGGTGGGCATGATGAGCGCGAGCAGACGCTCAACCAGATCCTTTCCGAGATGGACGGGTTCACGCCCAACGACTCGGTGATCGTCATGGCCGCCACCAACCGGCCCGACGTGTTGGACCCCGCCCTGTTGCGCCCGGGCCGATTCGACCGGCACATCACTGTGGACCGGCCCAATTTCAAAGGCCGGCTGGCCATCTTTCGGGTACATACCCGCGAGGTCCCTCTGGCCGAGGATGTGGACCTGGAACGCCTGGCCGCCGGCACCGTGGGGCTCACTGGCGCGGACATCCGCAACGTGGTCAACGAGGCGGCCTTGTGGGCCACCCGCCAGGGCAAGGACCGGGTGGACCGCAGCGACTTCGAGTACGCCATGGACAAGGTCCTCATGGGCGCCAAGCGCGAGGAGGTGCTCACCGGCAAGGAGAAGCAGATGACGGCCTACCACGAGGCCGGCCACGCCTTGCTGGTCTGGCTGGTGCCCTCCAGCGACCGGGTGCACAAGATCTCCATCATCCCGCGGGGCCGGGCCTTGGGGGCTACCCAACTGCTGCCCGAAGAGGACCGGGTCAACATCAGCGAAAGCGAGTTGCACAACCGGCTGGCGTACCTGCTGGGGGGCCGGGCCGCCGAAAAACTCCAGTTCAACGAGTTCAGCGCCGGGGCCGAGGACGACCTGAAGCGGGCCACCCAGATCGCCCGGCGCATGGTGGCCCACTGGGGTATGAGCCAGCGCCTGGGGCCGGTCGCTTTCCGTGCGGGCGAGGAGCATCCGTTCTTAGGCAAGGAAATGGCCGAGCCGCGGGAGTACAGCGAATACACCGCCCGGTTGATCGACGAGGAGATCTTCCGCATCCTCCGCCAGGCGGAGCAGCGGGCCGAGGCCCTGTTGAAAGAGCACCGCGACAAACTGCGGATTCTGGCCGAGGCCCTGGAGGAGGAAGAGGTGTTGGACCAGCGGCAGATCGAGGCGCTCATTGGCCCGCCGGCCTCGACCGGTGCCGGCGTCGAGCAGGCCGCCGCCGCGCGCAGCATTCCGCCCGATGCCGTAGCCGAGCCCTGAAACCGCAAGCGGCCGCCTCGCTCCCGCTTTCCGAGAATCCGTCCCTTCCGAGGCGGTAGGGCGCCACCAGGGTCTCGGGCCTCCCCTGGCTGTCCCCCGGGGCTTACTCAATACTGGATTTCGATGCGCTGGCCTGTCTGGCTTGATCGCCGCATGGCGTCGATGATGACGGCCACGCGATAGCCGTCCTCGAACGTGGCCTGGAAGGGGCTGAGGTCCTTGCCGTTGGCCACGGCATGGAGGAAGTGGAACTTTTCGATAATGTGGCCGTGCTCCCACCCCAGGTTATGCCCCGAAGGCCACCACGCGCCGGTATAGGGGTGGAAGCTTTCGGTCACGTTGACCTCGGTGAAGCCGAACAAGGCGTTTTCGCCGGTCACGACGCATACGAAGAGGCTGTTGGGGTGTTCCAGGTCCCAGCGGAGCGAGCCGCGGGACCCGTTGATCTCCCACGCCAGATAGTTTTTTCGCCCGGTGGCCACCACGGACGATTCCAGGACGCCCAAGGCCCCGTTGTCGAACTCCAGCACGGCGGCGGTTCCTTCGTCGGCCCAAGCCGAGGGGTCGCCTGCCGAGGGGATGGCCCGGCTGGGGTTGAACGCCCGCACCAGGGCCGACACGCTGCGGATTTCGCCCACCAGAAAGCGGCACTGGTCGATGGCATGGCTGCCGATGCCTTGAAGCCCCCCGGAATGCGGCCAGGCCGAATACCAGGCCTGGCTGGGCGACAGCGAGGGGTCGTGGCCGGCCATCTGCAGATACTGCACGCGCATGTGATACACCGTGCCGATCCGCCCGGAGGCGATCAGGTCCCGGGCCAAGCGCACGGCGGGCATGAACCGGTAGTTGAACGTGCACATGGCCTTGGTCGAGGCCGACCGGGCAGCATCGCGCATCCGCCGGGCATCCTCCACCGCGATGGCCAGGGGCTTCTCGCAGATCACGTGTTTTCCGGCGGCCAGCGCGGCGATACACGGTTCGGGATGCACTGGGTCCGGCCCGCAGTTGTCCACGACATCGACCTCGGGGTCGGCCACGAGTTCTTTCCAGTCGGTGCAGTACCGCTCGTAGCCGTAGCGCGCTGCCTCGCTCTGCGCCCGCCGCTCATCTTTGTCGCACAACAGCGACAGGCGCAGCGCCAGATTGGCCCCCGGATAGATGTACGGAATCTTCTTGTAGGCATTCGTGTGGCACTTGCCCATGAAGCCGCAGCCCAACAGGCCAATACGCAGCGGCTTGCGGGCATCGGAAGGGGTGTGTTTGATGGTCATCGTCGCGCTCCTTGGAGGTCATGGTGCCTAGCTGGAAACAGGCGGCGGATACCGGGGGCTTGGGGCCGCGGCCAGTCCGGTGCCAAAGCTCCGGTCTTAGAGCAGGCCGGCCAGGTGCTGGCGGGCCCACTGGACCGAGCGTTCCAGATCGCGGCGTTCGACGGCCCAGGACTCGGGGCCATCGGCCAGGTCCCGCACCGGCTCCCGGTGCACAGGCCGGTCCCATGCCCGGCTCAGATACCAGGCCAGCCCGTCCCCCGGCGGCGCCACATGCCGGTGGAAAAACTCCGGCCGGAGTATATCCAGCCGAAATGGCGCGAACTGGCTGTGGATCTCGATATTCAGGCAGATTTCCGGGTTGGCGCGGGCCAGCAGGGCCGCGATGGCCCGAACGTCGATATCCCCCTCGCCCAAAGCGCAGTTCTCCAGCGCCAGCCCGCAGCCGGTCCGCACGATACGGTAGTTCTTGAAATGCGTGGTGAGGGCATACGGGGCCATGAGGCCGGCCAGGCGCAGCGGCTCGTCCAGATCGAACGCCAGGTTCGCGCAATCCACCGTAAAGCCCAGGGCCGGGCTCCCCACCCGGGCGCGGATGGAAAGCAGCTCGCCCACCGTGAAATCCGCATGGTTTTCCAGGGCGATGTGCATGCCCATGTCTTCGGCTGCCTTGCACGCCTCGCGGAGGATGGCCACCGCCTGGTGGGCCAGCGCCGCCATGTCGTACCCTTCGTCCCGCGTGAACAGGTTGCCCGCCACCACGCGCAGGAGCGGCGAGCCCAGCTTCCGTGCGACATCCAAGTGGTGGATGACCAGCCGGGCGTCGTTGCCGGCCACGTCGTAGCCCGCATCGGCCAAAAGCTCCCGCCCCTTGGCCGCCATCGGGTGCCACGAAAAAATCGCGCCCATCCCCAAATGGCAATACAGCCCGCGCTGCTGGGCTGCGTCCCGGATGCGGGCCAGCTCCTCCGCCCGGAAAGAACGGAATGGCGAGAGCTCGAATAGCACCCCGTCCAGGCCCAAGCTGGCGGCCAGTTCCAGAACGCCCACGGGGTCCAACCCCGAGTTCCGCGTGCTGTAGGAATCCAGACCGAGCTTCATGATGGCCTCCCCTCCCGCGAAAACCTCAGATGCGCAGGCCCCGGCCAGCGAACTTGCCGCGGATTATAAGCCGGCCCCCGTGGCACTGGCAACTCCATTGGAGGGCCACGCTCCGTCGTGGCCGAGGCATGGCGTGTCGGCCGGAGACGCGATGGGAACACGACGGACGCGAGGGCGGACGCGACGGAGGGTGACGGACGCGAGGGAGCGCGTCCCTCCAGAAACGACCGGCGGACGCGACGGAGCGCGTCCCGCCAGCGAGTGGCCTCGGGGTTCTGGAAACCGCCGGCCGCAGCGCGTACACTGGACGCCACCGGCGGGCCGGAAACCTCCACTTTGGCCCCCGGCGGCCTGGCAGATTCGGAACAGGAGGCTTCGATGCGATTGCTTGCACTGGTGTTGGCCGGCTGTTGCGCCTCGGC
>JBBIQF010000395.1:0-6285 GCA_037442445.1 Planctomycetaceae bacterium | reverse complement strand
GGTCAAGGTGCTCCCGCGTGAGCTGGCCGACCGGCCGGAGTTCGTCGAGCGCTTTCGCAGCGAAGCCGTGGCGGCCGCCCAGGTAACGCATCCCAACGTGGTGCCGATCTACTCCGTGGGGCGCGAGGGGGGGCAGCATTACTTCGCCATGCAATTCGTGGCGGGGGAGTCGCTGGCCGAGCGACTCCGCCGGCGTGGCCGGCTGCCCCTGGAAGAGGCGCTGGACCTAGCCGCCCAAATCCTCGAAGGGCTTGCGGCCGCCCACGCCTGCGGTGTGATCCACCGCGATCTCAAGCCGGGAAACATCCTTATCGAACAGGCGACCAATCGGGTGCTTTTGGTCGATTTCGGCCTGTCGCGCCGCATGACCGCTACCGGCCAGTGCGTGGACCAAGACTTCTTCCTCGGAACCGTGGAGTACCTTGCCCCCGAGCAGATCCGGGGCGAGCCGGCCGACGTGCGGAGCGACCTGTACGCCTTCGGCGCGGTGCTGTACCAGATGGTTTCGGGCCGGGCGCCGCGGCGAGCCGAGACGCCCACGGGCGCCCTGTTGGAAGCGGCTTTGAGCGGCCCGCTGGGCCTTGACCTCGCCGAAGACGACCTGCCCGAGGAACTCCGCCGGCTGGTGGGCAGGCTCACCGCCCGCCGGCCCGAGGATCGCTTTCCCACTTGCGCCGAGGCCCTGGCCGAACTCAACGCCCTTCGCAAGACCTTGCGAGAGCAAGCCGCCCAAACCCTCCCCAAGACAGCACCCGAGCGGGCGCCGGCGCGATGGGTCCGGCGGCCGTGGCTGGCCGCGGCCCTGGTCGCAGCCGCGGGCCTCGGCTCGCTCATATGGCTTTCGCTCCGCAGCGGACACCTAGCAAGCGGACTTGCCCCCGCCGGCCAGGCCCAAAACCTGTTGCCGCCCGCGTTGCCCGCGGGCCAGTGGATCGATCTGCTTTCGCAGCTTGCGCCCGAGCGGGACAGCGTGGCCGGTGCCTGGCACATGGAAGGCGGCGCGGTACGGGCCCTGGGAGAGCCTTTTTCCCGCCTGCTGTTGCCCGTGTGCGTAAACGGTGCCTACGACCTGGAGGTGGAGTTTACCCGCTACGCGGCCGGCGATGCCCAAGGCAACGTGGAGGTCTTTCTGCCCGTGGGCATGACCGCTTGCGCAGTGAGCCTGAGCGGGTCCAGCGAGGTGCCCGACCGGACCGACCGCGTGCATGGCTTGTCGCGGGTTCGGGGGTACACGCCCGGCGAGGATAGCGGGGGAGCCAATCCCACGGCCCGATACCCCGGCACGATCGAAAACGACCGCGCGCACCACCTGGCCATCGAGGTCCGGCCGGTGGACAACTCGCGGGTACGCATTCAGGCCCGCTTGGATGGCCAGAGCGTGGTGGACTGGTCGGGGCCGGCCGACCAGCTCGACCTTCATCCTTCGTGGCGTCTGCCAGAGCCGTTGCGCCCGGGATTGGGAGCGGCCTCGAACCCGGTGGCGTTCTCGGCGGTGCGGTTTCGGCTGGTTGCGGGGGTGGCATGGACACCCACCCCGCGGGATCGGCAGGGCCCGTGCGTCGTCCGCCCGGGTGCCGACCGGGCCATCCTGCTCAGCGCCCCGGCGGCGGAGATCCACGGCCACGTACTCCGCGAGACGGCTCCGGGAGTGCTGGGCTTTTGGAGCGACGAGCGGGAATGGGTGTCGTGGACCTTCCTGGCCGAGCCGGCCACCCGCTACCGGCTCGAACTCCGCTATTCGTGCCACGAGCCTGCGGAGGGGAGCACGTACACGGTAACGGTCCGTCGGCGGAAGGGGGCGCAGATCGTGGCCCGCGGCACCGTGGCTTCCACCGGCCATTACTGGGAGAACTACCGCACGGTGCCGCTGGGCACCTGGCTACCGGGCGAATCGGGGCCCTACACGTTGGAGCTGAAGCCCGCGGTCAAGCCGGGCGAAGCGGTGATGAACCTCCAGTGGATTCGGCTGGTGCCCATGGAGAGCCAACCCGCGGAGTCCTCCCGCCCAACGCCGCGCCAAGTCGAAGAAACGGCTCCGGGGTAGTCCACTCCGTAGTGCCGTCAGATGTAGTACATGCGGTCGTCGTGGCCGCGGGCTTTTTCCAGCAGCTCGGCAAACGTGATGCGATCAAGCAGTTCGCGCTGGGCCTTTTCGACTTCGGCCCAGGCCTGCGCCAAGGCCTTGACCGCCGGGGAATCGGGCGACGCGCTGGTGGTCCGACCGTTGCTCTTGGTTCCCCCCTCGATGACCCGCATCACTTCGCCGAGGGTGACCTGTTCGGGCGGGCGGACCAGGTGATAGCCGCCCGCAGCCCCGCGGGTGCTGACGACCAGGCCGGCACCCTTGAGTTGCAAGAGGATCTGCACCAAAAACCGCGGCGGCACGTCGTGCCGTTCGGCGATCTTGCGGATCCGCACGGGTTCTCCGGACCCGTAGCGCGACGACAGTTCGAGCATCGCGATACAGGTCTTGGCGGAGATTTTCATAGGCCAACACGGGGCCGGGTTTGCCCCGCCTCCTCGTACCTCAAGCCGACGATTCTCCGTGGCCGGGGCGGCGGCCATCCCTGCCGCGCGACCCCGCTCCTGCGGGCTGCGCCCGCCCGGCGCACCCCGCAGCCGATGCGCCCACGCCGCGCACCGCAAAGCTCCTCCCGGAGTGCCCCAGGCGCCCCATCAATCGGCCGTGTGCAAGCCGCATTCAATCTTTCCCGTGCCGCTCCACCGCCCCGCGCGCTCGTCCTCCCCAAACAGGACCGCCCGCGTGCATGGCCAGCAGCCAATGCTGGTGTAGCCCCGATCGTGCAAGGGATTATACGGAATATTCTCGTACACGATACGGTCCCACACCTGCTTGCGGGTCCAGTTGGCCAGGGGGCTGATCTTCACCAAGCCGAACTTCTTGTCCCAGCCCACAATGGGCGCGCCCGCCCGATGCGGGCTCTGGTCGCGGCGGATGCCGCTCATCCAGGCGTCGAACCCCCGGGCCACCCGGTGCAAGACCGCGATCTTCCGGTCGAAGCAGCAGCGGTCCGGGTCGGTCTTGTACACCGGCCCGCCATTGCGCCTTTCGTATTCCTCCACCGACAGCTCGGGACGCTGCAAATCGACCACGATACCGTACCGCTGGGCGATCCGGTCGCGGAGTTCCAGTGTCTCGCGGAACTGGTAGCCCGTATCCAAATTGAACACGTACACCCGCGGCTCGATCCGCGCCAGCATCGACAGGATCACACACCCCTCGGGCCCGAAGGCCGTGGCCATGGTCAAACGCGGAAAGTACCGCTCCACCGCCCAAGTGATGATCTCCTCCGGAGTGGCCGACTCCAAACGCGCACTGTGCCGGGCCAGTTCCTCCAATTCCTCGGCCGAAGGGACCCGGATGTCCGCCGAGTGTGGCGCCGCCGTCCCCCCATGAGTTCCCGCTGGCGCCGGCGACCCGTCCGGACCTCCACAACGGCTCAGGCCGATCGCAGACACAGGTGCCGACTGAGGAATTCTACGGGAACTATCCGGGGTAATAGCCATGGTCATCGCAATAGTCATCTTTGTTCGGGGCTGCGAGTCGCCCTCTCCACCACCTGAGGACAATCTTACTATGTTTGTCAAAAAAGTCAACTCTGTATGCAAGTCATTCTTGGTATCGTCGGCACTATGGCGCGATCTTGATCACCGGGTGAAAGGCTCTCAGTGAGGCAAGGTGCCAGCTTGCCAGGGGTCCGGACACGCGCAAAGGAGATTCAAGGCAGGGGCTGGAGGAAAACCTTGCGGCAGCCTTCGAGTGTCATGCCACCCAAAAGTGTGGAGAAGTACGAGACCGGCCGACGGAGCGCCGGCCCAACGCTGTTGCGCAACAAGAAGACGCGAAGTCGGATGGCACCCAGGTGCCGCTTGGGTAGAGCCCCGCGGTGGCGAACGTCGAAAGTGCCAGCCCGAACGCCCCTCGGCCTAGCGCCGGCGGGGGGACCGGTCAACTTTCGACATTCGCCTTTTGGGCTATTTCGGGTGCCGATTGCGAACCATCGGCTGGGCCATTCCCGCACAGCCACACGGGAACCGTTCGGCCAGGGGCATGGCCCCCAGGAACGCCGACCCGCCCTATCGGTATCCTACTTGTACTGCTTGCTGAAGAACTGCTGGGCCGCCTGGGGATCGGGCTTAATGGTGGCGGCGCCCTCGTGCCAGTTGGCCGGGCAGACCTCGCCGTGCTGCTCGAAGAACTGGAGGGCCTTCACCATGCGCAGGGCCTCTTCGGTGCTACGGCCCAAGGGGAGGTCATTGACCACCTGGTGGCGGATGATGCCCTGTTTGTCGATCAGGAACAGGCCCCGCAGGGCGACCCCGTCAGGCAGAAGGACGCTGTAAGCCTCGGCGATCTTCTTGTTCAAATCGGAGATCAGCGGGTACCGGATGTCACCCAGGCCCCCTTGGTTGCGGGGTGTCTTGCGCCATGCCAGGTGGGTGTAGTGGCTATCGACCGAGCAGCCCAGCACCTGTACGCCCAGCAGCTCGAACTTCTCGATGGCGTCGGAGAACGCAATGATCTCGGTCGGGCACACGAACGTGAAGTCCAGTGGGTAGAAAAACAGTAGCACATACCTGCCCCGGTAGTCGCGGAGCGAAATCTCCTTGAACGAGCCATCGGGCATGACCGCCTTGGCCGTGAAGTCCGGCGCCTCTTTGGTCACTAGTACGCACATTCCAAACATCCTCCTCAGCAAGAGACGTGTTGCCGCTCGGCCCCCCTTCGGGGCTTCAAGCAGGTTTCAGGTATTTATGCGCCGCGGCTGCGGGAGTCAAACGAATTGTGCGCAAATAGCCTTAAGGCCAATCGCCGCAAATACTTAGAAACATTCTCGGTTTGGTGGCCAATGGGCGTTTTTGAGAATTCAAAACCTTGGAGGCCGCGGTTGCCATTGCCGATGGGCAAGCTACTTTTGCGCATGAGAATCCTTCTGCGCACTTCGTTGCACAACCTGTTGCGGCGTTCGACCGGCGCGGCGGCCATGACCTGGGCCCTGGTATTCATGCTGGCCGTGCTGGCCGCCCTTTCATGCCTGACCATTGTCGGCCGGCTGGCGGCGGGCTGACTCGCCCCGCGGCGAAGCCTTCGGACACCGCCACCTTAGAGTGGACCGCCACCCGATATTTGGGATGGTAGGCTGCCGAGCCGTGGTGAAAATGCGTCGGCTGACCCCTGGGCCACGTAAACGCCCACCGCCTAGAGGGGTTAAGCTTGCCGGGGCGTCTCGCTTGGCCCAGTGCGTGCTGCTAGAATACGGGTGTTGCGACCCTCGGCGCCGTAACCGCAGACGGCGGCCGACCATTCCCGCCTTGCACTCGACCCTTTGCGGAGGGCCCACCATGCGAGCCTCTTTTTTCTTTATTTCTGCGGCGCTTGGGGCCGCTTGCATCGGCCCGCCGCCAGCCATGGGGCAGATGTTCGGCCGTACGGGAACCACCAGCAGTAGCTCTTCATCGCGCGGGGTGTCGCTTTTGGACAGGGTGGGGTCCTTTTCGGTGGGGGGCCAGTACGGCGCGGACGCCGGCACCGTGGGGACCTTGCAGGGGACGGAGCGGTTCCTGCGCACGAACCGGCAGGGGGCGGGCTTTATTGGCGTGGATATTCGGGATCGCCGGCGGTTCGTTGGGGCCCGCCCGGTCACGACCACCGGCCCCCGGCCGACGACTCCCAGTGTGCAGATCGAACGTGCGTTGCCGCAAGGGCAAACCGCGGCCCCTGCCAGGCGGCGGGGGGGCATGTATGAGCCGCCGTTGGAAATCGGTTTCGAGTATGCCGGGCCGGTGCGGCAGGAGGTCAGCGTGGCGTTGGCCCAACACCTTCGTTCGTCGCCGGCGCTGGATCCTGCGAATCGGATCGAGGTGTCGGTGGAAGGGACGACAGCCACGCTGCGGGGAGAGGTTGCCTCCGAACGGGATCGTGCACTCGCGGAGCAATTGGCGCTCTTTGAACCAGGGGTCTACGCCGTTCGAAACGAGTTGCGAGTTCGGCCTTCGATTGAGGAGGCAGGGGGCTGGCGTCCCTCGCCGCCGTCGCGGCTGCTGAAGGCAACGTTGGGGCAGCGCTAGCGCCATGGGCGGCCCCGGCGGCCGGACCGACGCTTCCGGCCGGAGCTTGCACCCCGGCCGGCGAGCCGAGCGATGCCTGCGGCCTCCCCGCAGGGGCCGAACCGGGCGGCGAACCGTCCGCCGCCGGGCGCGGGTCGGCCACCGGGAGCCGGAGAAAACTCGGCGGCACGTCGATGGTGAAGCTGCTAGGCGGCC
>JBBIQF010000394.1:0-6316 GCA_037442445.1 Planctomycetaceae bacterium | reverse complement strand
CCCTTCCGCATATCCCCGGGCGCAATAGCGGATGGGCACCTCGTAAATCTCCGCGCCCCACTGGGCCAGCCGGCATGTCAGCTCGGGCTCGATGGCGAACGAGTCGCTTTCCAGTCGCAGAAGGCGCAACACATCGGCCCGCACCATCTTGTAGCACGTCTCCATATCGGTCAGCGCGAGGTTGGTCACCGCGTTGCTCAGCAGGGTGAGCGCCTTGTTGACCAGCGCGTGCCAAAAGGGCAGAGCCCGGCGGGTCTGGCCCAGGTAGCGCGAGCCAAAGACCGCATCGGCCTGGCCCGAAAGGATCGGGCCCAGCAGCCGCGGAAAATCCGTAGGGTCGTACTCCAAGTCCGCATCCTGGATGACCGCCACCTGGCCGGTCATGTGCGCGATGGCCGTGCGGATGGCCGCCCCCTTCCCCCGGTTCCGCCAGTGGCGGATGGGCTTGATCCGAACGTCCCGCGCCGCAAGGGCCTGGAGCAACTCCCAAGAACCGTCGGTGGAACCGTCGTCCACCACCACGAGTTCTATTTCTAACCCCACCGGCGATTGGAGTACGCGCTGGATAATCTCGGGCAGCGTCCAGCGCTCGTTATAGACGGGCATCAACACCGAAAGGCGCCGCAAAGGCGTATCCATCGGCCCCCGGACCTGCGGCTCGACATCTGCCTGCATCGCTGTGGCCCCCCATCCTTGGTCGGCTCGACCGGCGCCACGGACGGCCCCCGCTACCCCGGCTGCCGCGCAATACGTACACGGCTCGACAGGCACCACGCGGGGCTCGGCACGGGAGTAAACCTTGCCTGTTTTTTCCATATTCGCCAGCTTCGCGCAACCGGTCCATGGCGTCGCGGTAATGCGGCGAAGATAACACCAGCGGCCACATCCCGTCCAGTTGAAAAACGGGCCGTTTGTTTGGCCAATCGCTGGCCCTTGCGGCCTGGCCTATGCGCCGGCCAGCGGTGCCTGGTCTAGAGGGGTGTAAATGGAGCCCCTGGGCGTGAGTTGGCTGGAGAAAAGCACGACGTGCCGCACCCAAGTCCGGCCTGCCACGAACTCGGCGTGCTCCTGGAACATGCGGACGAGGTTTGCCGGGGGTTTTCCTGCGCGCCGCAGCCGGCCCAAGGTCAAATGGGGTACCAGCGGCCGCGACTCCCGCGCAAAACCCAGTTTGCTGAGGGCGTGGTCCAGGCGTTCGGCCAAAGCGATCAGCGATTGGGCCCCGTCGCCGCAACCGATCCACAGGTTGTTGGGCCGCTCGATGCGCGGAAAAGCCCCCAGGCCGCGGATTTCGAACTCGAACGGTGCGGCGGCAGCCACCGCTTGGCGCACGGCGGCCGATAGCTCGGCGATGCGCGAGCTTGCCACATCGCCCAGGAACTTGAGGGTGATGTGCAGGTTCTGCGGGGCCACCCACGTCACCCCATCCACCGCCGAGCGCAGCCGCTGGATCAGCTCGGCCGCTCGCTGGCGGACCGCTTCATCGATTTCCACGGCCAGAAAGGTGCGGAGGTATTCGGCCAAGCGGTAGGCCTCCGTCGTTTGAATGCTGCCCGCCGGCGTGGCAAGGGCCCACAAGCGCCGTCAGAAGGTCAACATGCGGCGGTATTCTTCGAGCCGGCGGTCGAGGTCGGCCCGCTCGATCCGTTTCAACCGATCCAGGCTGAAGTCCTCGACGGTGAAGCTGGCCACGACGATGCCGTAGGCCATGGCTTCTTTGAGGGTCTTAGGGTCGAAGTTGCCCTGCTGGGCCAGGTAGCCCATCATCCCGCCGGCGAAGCTATCGCCCGCCCCGGTGGGGTCCACGACCCGCGGGGTGGGATACGCCGGCAAGACATAGGTCTCGTGCCGGCTGAAGAACATGGCCCCGTGCTCCCCCTTTTTGATGACCACGAACCGCGGCCCCATCTCGAGCACGGCCAGGCCGGCCCGCACCAGGTTGTCGTCGCCGGTCAAAAGCCGGGCCTCGCTATCGTTCAACACCAGGCCGTCGATGCGGCGGAACAGCTCGGCCAGTTGCTCACGCTGGGTGCGGATCCACAGGTCCATGGTGTCGGCCACCAGCAGGCTCGCCCCCAAGCACTGTTCCACGACGCGGAGTTGGATTTCGGTGGAGCCGTTGGCCAAAAAGACAAACGGGCAGCGGCGGAACGGGTCGGGCAGCAGGGGGTCGAACTGCTCCATCACGTTGAGCTGCACATCCAGGGTGGAGCGGTCGTTCATGTTGGGTTCGTAGCGCCCCCGCCAGCGGAACGTCCGCCCGCCCGGTACCACCTGCAACCCGGCGGTATCGATGTTGCGGGCGCGGAGGAACTCGGTATGCTCGGCCGGCCAGTCTTCGCCCACCACCCCTACCAGCTTCACCGAGGTGAAATAGCTGGCGGCGTACGAGAAGTACACCGCCGAGCCGCCCAGCACGTTCTCGCGCACCTCGGTGGGCGTCTCGACGCTATCCAGCGCCACCGAACCGACAACCAATAGCGGCATACGCTGCGACCTTCGCCTGCGGAACGGGTTGCTCGTTGCTTCCCTCGGCGCCCATTATTGCCGGTCTATCGGGCGGCGGGAAGTGGCCCCGGCGGCGGGTCTTTGAGGAGCCGCCAGCCTGACGCATCGGCCACCAGGGCCTTATGGCCTTTGTAGCGGTCGTACACCTGGCGCATCTCGTCGATGGTATCGAAGAAGCCGACCACGTGGGCGGCGCTGAACGACTGGCCCGCCTTCACGGGCCGGCCGTGGACCTCCAGGATCATCACGATGATGTCGCCGGGCCGCTGGCTGCACCACGCCTCGTACACCACCGAGGGCTCCAGGGTGAGGCCCGCCAGCCAGGGGCCTTCTTTGCCGGTCTGCTTGTCCCGAAGCCGGTAGGCCCGGATGAACCGCTCGGGCAGCGGATGGGTATCGCGGCGGTAGTGGAACTTAGCATCGGGCGGGAAGGGGATGAAGAACTCGGCGGCGGGAATGCGCAGCCCCGCAGGCCCGCCCAGGTAGCTGAGATAGATTTCGCTGAACGTGTCGCCCCGATGGTGCCGCACGCATCCAGGGGTGTCGTTGCGGAGGAACATCTCGGGCGAGTCGTTAACACTGTCGATGCGATCCATGAGCAGGAAATAGCGGACCCGCTGGGGGAACACGATCCACTGCGTCCATTGCGAGCCCGGCCGCCGCCCCGGTGCCGCATACTCGTAGCGGTAGGTGGTGCGGACGGCGACGAAGTCGGGACCGCGGATCACCTCGGGCTGGACCGGCTTCATGCGGTGGCACAGTTGCGGCCCTTCGACCATGCGCTTGCGATATGTGCTGCCGTGCGCCATGAGGGCGTAGAACCGCCGGGCCGGGTCGGTCTCGTTGGCAAACCAGGTGTAGCGCCCCACGCCGTGGCCGTCGGGCGCGATGACCTGGCTGGCATAGGCCTCGTCGCTGCCGGCCTCCATGAGCCAGTCGACCACCATCAGCCCGTCGCCTACCTCGCGAAACCCGGTGGCTTTGTCGAGGAGCGAGCCTTTCTCGATGCCGGTCATCCAGTGCTTGGGGTCTTTTTTGGGGATGACGGCTTCCAGCCGATCGGACTCGATCTTGATGGCCCGCTGGTCCTCGATCGCGCGGACCCACGGGCCAGCTTGCGGTGCGGCGGCATGGCTGGCAGCCAGGCCCAAAACCGCCAAGGCCACGGAGGCGGAAAACGCGGCAAATCTCGAGACGAATCGCGGTTGGATCGAAAGGGTCATCGTGCACCTTGCGGCAGAATAGTGGTGGCAGTGGTCCTGTTTGGGAGTTGAGTGTTGCCCCCTGGCGGGGCGTTGTCAACTACGGCGCTACGCTTTCTTGCACGCCGCAAGACGAAAGGATATAGTGGGACTAGATGCGGACCGGCGGCGGCCCGTCCTCAGCCCGCCGGTGGCCTGCTCCTTGGAGCGCCCGCTTTTTCGCGGCGTGCTTGTCACGCCCAAGGTTATGTCTCGCCACAATTTGCGCCGCCGGGTCGCATGGGAAGCCGCCCGGCTGATCTACACGCACGAAGAGACCGAATACTACCGCGCCAAGATGAAGGCGGCGCGGCGGCTGGTGTCGGCCGAGTTCCAGCCCGCGGACCTGCCCAGCAACCGCGAGGTGCGGGACGAGATCCAGGCCATGGCCCGCCGCACCCCGGATCCCCAGCGCGATGCCGCCTTGTCCGCCCTGCGCCACCACGCCTTGCGCATGATGCGCCTGTTGCATCGTTTCCGCCCCCGGCTGGTGGGCCGCGTCTTGACAGGCCAGGATGACCCGGGCAACACCATCGAGATCTTCGTCTTTGCCGACAGCGTCGATGCCGTCACCGCCGCTCTGGAGGCCCAAGGCATTGCCTGCGAAGTCCATCGGCTGGAGGTCCGCAAGCGCCGGCAAGTGCATGTGCAAACCCGAGTGTCGATCGACGGGCCGGTTCGCTTCGACCTTGGGGTCTATCCGCTAGTGCAAGCCCACCGCCCCCTGCGGAACGCCATGACGGGGCAGATCATCGACGGGGCCTCGATCTCCGAGTTGGAGCAGATGCTGGACCGCCAAGGACCGGAATTGCCGGCGGCACCGGTCCAGCAGGATCGCGTTGCCGAGTGCGATCGCTTTCAAGTGTACGAATCGCTGCTTTTGCCCCTGGAGCAGGTCAAGGAAAGCCCCCGCCAGCACCCGGAGGGCGATGTGCTGTACCACAGCCTCCAGGTGTTCGACCTGGCCCGGGATGAATTGCCCTACGACGAAGAGTTCCTGCTGGCGGCGCTGTTGCACGATGTGGGCAAGGCCATCGATCCCGAGGAGCACGTGGCCGCGGCGCTTGCCGCTTTGGATGGCTCCATCACGCCGCGAACCGCGTGGTTCATCGAACACCATGTGGACGGTCTGGCGGTACTGGATGGAACGATCGGTGCGAGGGCGCGGCGCCGGCTGGAGCAATCGGAAGACTTCGAAGAGCTGAGGCTTTTGGCCCAGTGCGATCGGCGGGGCCGGCGGCGCGGGGTGGCAGCCCCGTCGCTGGACGAGGCCCTAGACTACCTCCGCGAGCTGGCGCAAAGGTGCGGCGACTAGCCGGCCATCGTTTAGGTGCCGCCTGAGGCGCGGGGGGCCGGTCGCCTAGCTCTCGGTGCCTATCCTTCGACCTGGTGGACGACAAGCATGTTGTGGGCGGTCATGGCCAGCCCGGTGCCGGCCAGCACCACCAGGCGGTCTCCGGCAGCGAGAATCCCGTGCGCTTTGCCCCATTGGGTGATGTGCTGCACCAAAGCGGCGTGGTCGGCCGTGGGGGCGCCGGGCAAGGGGATGACTCCCCAGTACAGGCACATGCGGCGAAGGGTGATCTCGGAGTCGCTGACACCTACGGTGGGGACCCGGCTGCGGTTTTTCGAGAGGACCAAGGCGGTGCGGCCCGAGGCCGTGGCAACCACCACCAGCTTGGCGTGCACCTCGGTGGCCAGCCAGGCGGCCGCGTGCGCGGTGGCCTCGGTGATCTCATGCACTCGGGCGGTGGCCGAATCGGGCTTTTCGGCGAAGCGCCCCTGGGGGCAAACGCCTTCGGTGGCCAGCGCGATGCGATGCATCATTTCCACGGCCTGGCGGGGGTACTGGCCGATGGCGGTCTCGCCCGACAACATGCAGGCATCGGCGCCGTCGAGAATGGCGTTGGCCACGTCGGCCACTTCCGCCCGGGTGGGCAAGGTCTCGTGCTGCATGCTGTCGAGCATCTGGGTGGCGATGATGACCGGCTTGTGGCGCTGGGCGCAGAGGGCCACGATGCGTTTTTGCACCACGGCCACCTGGGCGATGTCGATCTCCACGCCCAAATCGCCGCGGGCCACCATCACGCCGTCGGCCGCATCCACGATCGCCTCCAGGCACTGGAGGGCTTCGGGCTTTTCGATCTTGGCGATGACCTGCGTGGGGGCGCCCCACTGGGCCAGGAGGGCTTTCAGCTCGAGCACCTCGGCCGCACTCCGCACGAAGCTCAGCCCCAGAAAATCGACCTGGTTTTGGGCGGCCCAGCGGGCGAAATGGCGATCCATCGGTCCCAGGGCCGGGGCACTCAGCCTGGCCCCGGGCAGATTGACCCCTTGCCGGCTCCGCACCAGGCCGGGCTGGACCACCCGGCAGGCCGCAAAACCGGGGCCCACCGATTCGACCACCAGGCTCACGGTGCCGTCGGCCAGCATCACCCGGTCGCCCGGGGCCAGTTCGTCGACCAGCGGCTCGTAGGTCGTAACCAGCTCGTCGGGGCCCTGGGGATCGGCACGCACAAAGCGGACCGTCTGCCCGGCCGCCAGTTGCCGCTGGCCCCCGGGCAGTT
>JBBIQF010000393.1:0-6327 GCA_037442445.1 Planctomycetaceae bacterium | reverse complement strand
GCAGCTTCGTCTGGCGGGTGATGCCCCGGCCACGCTGTTTTTGATCGATCGGGAACTGGGCAGCCGCGTGCCGGCGTCGTCGGCCGATGGCCCGGCCACGTAGGCGGGGCCGGGGGTTGCCCAACATACCGGCCTTTGCGGCCCGGATGGCCGGGCCAGGGGTGGTCCTCTGGGGCCAAAGCCACCTGCCCAGGGCCCGCAGTCCCGGAACATGGGCTAAGGGTTGGGGTCGGCCGAGGTCTGGTGCTCCAGAAACCGGGGCCCGTCGATCGAGCCTTTTCGCAGCGAGGGCCAGTACTGGATTCTCCGGGCCGTGGTCGTACTTACCGGTCCGCCCGGGTAGGTCTGCCGGAACAACTGCGCGTCGTTGCGCCCATCGCCTTCGAGGATCAATAGGTCTTTGGCTTCGGCATAGGTGATGCGGTGGGCGCGGGCGGTGTAGTGCTGGCCTTCGACCAAGGTATTGCCGGCCGCCTCCAGCTCCAGCGAGAATTGGGCGGTGCCTGGGACCGGCACTTGGGCGACGGCAAGCTGGTCGCAGCGGAGCACGGCGCCGCGGGGGCCGAGGGCTTCAGGCCGGTCGGCCGACAGGCGTTCGTCCCACCCGGTTACCGGCCCGAACACGGCCGACACCTGGCCTTCGAACGTCAACCGCCGCTGGCGGAAGTTGCCGGCCGCACTCCGCTGGAAGCGGACCTCGAGATAGCTCAGGGCCGAGGCATCGTTGGGCGGCCCCGGGGAGGACGTATCGGCCGAAGTTCCGCGGGAACCCTGGGATTGGGATGGGCCGCTTTCGGGTTCCTTGCGGCGCAACAGCGAGGGGGTGCTGCCGCGGCGGACGGTCCGCATTTGCCCGGGGCCGCTGGCCGTGGCCGCGCCGGTCGTCAAGTCCAGCGCCAAATCGGCAACCTCGATGCGCTCGGTATTCACCGGGCCTTGGGCGTCCACCGACTGGCTTTCGAGCACGACCCCGCCGCGGCAGCGGACCTTTTGAACTTCGGGCCGGCCCTGCTTCTCCGGGTCGCCTAGCGGAATCGGTTCCTTGAAGGCGATTTCCAGGGTGTCGGTCCGCAACTGCTCCAGCCCGCTGGTTACGTGTACGGCGTCTTCGAACCGCAGGGTGGCCCCCTCGAGGCTCATGCGTTCGCGCCACTGGATGGTTACCGGCCGGCCGCCGGGGATGGGCTGGCCCGAAAAATCGCGGTCCAGCACGAGTTCGAGGCGTCCGGGGCCCTCGGTCCACAGGCGATTGGTACCGCGGTTGAGGTTGATGTTGGAGCCGGTAAGGGCCAGTCCCCGGGCCTGGAACTGGGCGGGATTGCCGATGACCGTGGCGGCGGCGTAGGGCTGGGCCGGGTCGAGCAGATGCACGCGGTCGCCTTTGACCACCAGGGGCCGGTCGTCGGGCCGGGTGGTCCGCGTTTCGAGGAAATGGACCTTGCCCTCGGCCATCAGCTCGGCCACATCGGCCTGGTTGCCCGCGGTGACGACGCGGGCGCGGAGGAGCCGGCCGGTGATGTCGAAGCGGCGCTGCGGCTCTGCATCGGCCCGTGGCGGAGGGCGGAGGGGGGCGGGCGGGACGCCGCCGGGCGGCAAAGCAGGGCCGGAGGTGCCGCCCAACCCCAGGCGCTGGCCCGCCTCGTTCAAAGGCCGCCATACCTCTTCCATGGCCGAGGGAATCCGGGTGCCCAGCTCCACGGCAGTCCGCATGGTTTGCAGGCGGGGGTCAGGCGCCGGCCGGGTGCCGGGGGCTTTTGCCCGCGGCATCGCCTCGGGCGGTGCCTGCTCGAACCACACCTCCAATTGATCCACGGCGCCGGAAAGTTGCAGCGAATCCAACCGCACCTGCTGGCGGGCGAGCATCCGGTCGGGTTGCATCTGCCGGGCGTCGGCCTGGCCCGGCGCCGGCCGCATCCAGAAGTAAATCTCCGAGGCCGACAGCACGCCGAAGCCCCCATAGCCCAGTTCGGCGCCGCCCAACAGCGAGAGCACATGTTCCTGGTCCTGCGGGCGGAGCCGCAGTTCTTGGTGCCAGCGGGCGACCAAGGGCTGGCCCGGCCGGTCTTTCAACTCCACCCGCACCCACCCGGGCCCGGGGGCCGTGGCCTGTCCCCATCGGCCGTGCTCGCCAAGCTGATATTCGAGGGACGGCGCGTGGATTTCGTTGCCGGCCTGGCGGACCGCCACCGCAGCGCCGGCCGATTGCCGGCCGTCGGTGCCGGGTTGGAGCGACAGCCGCCGCGTGCGCAGGTCATACTCGAACGCCTCGGCCTGGGCCTCCAGGTCCTGGCTGGGGGCATGGAGGATGGCGGGCCGGCCGCGGGCTTCCAGGCGCCGGGGCTCCAGGTCCAGCAGGCCGCGGCCTTTTTCCGCAGCGCCGGATTGCCCGGCAGGGGGCCGGCGGCGCGCGAACTGGATGGCCAATAGTTCGCACTGCAACTCGTCGGCCGGGCCGCGCCGATTGAGCCGCTGGAGCCGCACGTGGTCCTCGAACGTCGCCAATTGCCGGGCCACATCGAATCGCAAGGGGCCGCGGCAGGTGACCTCCAGGGGGCCAATTTCGGCCAATGCCGCCGGGTTGCCCGCCCGCGGCGCCCGGGCGGCGATGGCTGCGGTGCGGTCCCCGCGTGATCGGTTCCCGGTATGCTGGCCGGCTGGGCCGCCGGCCGGGCCTCGCTGCCCAGGTACACACGCTCCACGTGTCGAAGCTCCAGCGACTCGATGCCGCCGATATTTAGGCCGTGGTAGTCGGCCGTGCCCCGCTCGCCGGGCAGAAACTTGATCCACATCTTGGCGCCGCGCCCGAAGTGCGGGCCGTAATGGAACTCCACGTCGTGGGCGGTCCACAAACCGTCGTCGGTCAGTTGCAGGTCGCGGGTGAGGGCCCACAGATCGTCGCCGGGCTCGGGTAGCCGGCCCGCACTCCGCACAGTGATGGTCCCCACCAGCACACCCCCCACCAGCCGGCCGATGTTGCCGCGCCGCAGGTCCAAAGGCCGGTCGAAGCGGAGCCGGGCCCCCTGCGGGGCCTGAAGCACCACCGACTGCCGGATGCGCTCCTCCAGGCTGGCCGAGCCGGCGGGCGTGAAAACCATGGTGCAGGGCCGGAGTTCCACCTGGTTATCGTCCAGGGTATTCCAATCTTCGACCAGCAGGCGGAACTGTTCGCTTTCCAGGATTTTGGCCCGCGGGCCCAACTCCCAGTCGCCAGGGGCGAAAAGCGGGGCCAGCATGGCGCGGCGTGGATCGTGGCGGGCCGCGTCGCGGGCCTGCTGGAGTTCCTCGGCCGAAACCTCGCCCGCGCGGTGCGGCCGGCCCGCCGGCGGCTCGATCCAGGGTACCACCCAGAGCGCGTAGCCCCAGTACGCGACCACAAGGATCGCCAGCGTGATCGCCATGCGGGAAACTCGGGCCTTCATGGGCCGCCGCTGCAAATGTCTTGGGTCGCTGGAGGCCGGGCCGGCCGCTCCTGCCGCCTCCGTTACGCCCGGTACGGTTGGATGACGTCCTCCCACCGTCCCTGGGCCTTGAGGATCAGTTCCACGACTTCGCGCACGGCCCCGGCGCCGCCGGGCGCGGCGGTGACATAATGGGCCGACTCGCGAAGCTCGGCACAAGCATCGGCCACGGCCACGCCCAGCCCCACGGCCCGCACGGCCGGCAGATCGGGCAAGTCGTCGCCAATGTAACAAGCCTGCGCCGGTGCAAGGTCTAACTCGCGGAGCACCTCCAGGACCGTGGCCAGCTTGTCGCTGGCCCCCTGGCGCACCAGGCCGATCTCCAACTCCGCTGCCCGCATCTTCACCACCTGCGAACTCCGCGAGGTCACCAGGCCGAACCGATAACCCGCCCGCTGCCACAAGCGGATGCCCATCCCATCGCGGATGTGGAACTCCTTGGTTTCAACGCCCTGGTTATTGATGACCACCCGGCCATCGGTCAGCACGCCGTCCACATCGGCCAGGATCAGTTCGATGGGTTCGCAACGCTCTTGCACGCTCACGCCTCTTCTCCCATTGTAGGCGCCGGCCGGCGGCCCACGCGGTTGGGCACGGGGCCGCCCTGGGATGGACGGATACCGAAACCTTTTCCCCCGGGGCGGGCACGCGCCAGGCCACTTGCCAGGCCGCAGTCGCCGCAATTTGCCCGGTTTTCCCATCTTGTGCCTATTTGGCGCTGCGCGTGGCTCCGCGGAAAGCTTGCGTCACGAGCGGGCCCCGGGCAACCCTGCCGCCCCGTGCGGGCGGGTGGGTTTCTTACGCGGTGTTATCCTCGGCGGGTTCGCGAACCACCCGGTAGGTCGGCCGGCGGGGGGAATCGCCCCGGCAGTTTCGCGCATCGGATATAGTTTCTCCGTCCGGCATATCCTGCGGCAATAGTCCCACCACGTCGGTAACGTCGATCAGGCCCACAGGTTTTCCTTCGGCATCGACCACGGGCAGTTCGCTGATCTTGCGGCGGGCCAACAGGGCCACCGCCTCGGTCATCCAAGAGCCCACAGGGATGGTCAAGGGCTGGCGGGTCATGACCTCCGAGATGGGCCGATCGAGGTCCGCATCACGGCGGCGCTCGAACAGCCGGGCCAGGTCGCTATCCGTAAAGATGCCCGACAGCCGGCCCGAGCCATCGACCAGCATGATGGCCCCGCTGCGCCGGCCGGGCATGGCCACCCGGACAAACACCTCGCGGACCGACCAGCCCTCGAAGGCCACCCGGCACTGGCTGGCCGGCCGCATGTACTGCTCCACCTTGGCGAGCTTTCGGCCCAGGGCCCCGGCCGGATGGAATCGCGCGAAGTCATCGCGGCCGAACCCCTTCATGCGGCTGACGACCAAAGCCAGCGCGTCGCCCACCGCCAGCATCGCCGTGCTGCTGGTCGTGGGCGCAAGTCCCAGCGGGCAGGCTTCTTCCAGCGCTCCGAGTTCGATGACCACGGCGGCCGCCCGGCCCAGCGCACTGGTGGCATCGCCCGTGATGGCGATGATGGGAATGCCCAGCTCGACCAGCGAGGGCAGCAGGCGCACGATTTCCTCGGTCTGCCCGCTCTGCGACAAGGCCAAGAGCACGTCGTGAGGTCCGATCCGGCCCAAATCGCCATGCAGGGCCTCGGCCGGATGGAGATAATGGCTGGGCGTGCCGGTCGAGGCCAGCGTCGCCGCTATCTTCTGCCCAACCAGCCCCGCTTTGCCCATGCCGGTAACGATGACGGCCCCCTGGCAGCGGAACACCAGATCCGCGGCACGGCAGAAAGCCCCATCCAAGCGGCCGGCCAGGGCCAGGATGGCCTGGGCCTCCTGCTGGAGGACCTGCCGGCCGAAGCGCAATTGCTCTAAGGCACTGGAAAACCCGATCGCCGGCGCAGCATCCGTGCTCATGGTCAAGCCCATCCTGTTCCCCTCGCCCCTGGGGAAAACGCCACGCTAACCCCGCAGCCGCGATTGTACTTGGGAGTTTCCGTTCAGCCAAGGAAAGATAGAAAAGTTTGCGCAAACGGAGAAGTTGCGCAAAGGCAAATCTCTACTGGCTGCCGGTGCCAGTTGGCACGAGGCTCGGCAGCGCGAGCGCTTTTGGCTTGTAAATGCTCGCCAAAAACGGCCAGCGCCGAACGGGCGGGCTAACTTTCTGTCCGCGGCCGGGTCTTCGCCTTGCCGGGCTTCGTTCCCGGGGCACCGGGGTACCCCGGATAGCCTGGGTAGCCTCCCGGGGCCATTTCGGTGCCGGGATATCCCGGCGGCATTCCGCCGGGGTAGTAGCCGCCGCCCTTGGCGCCTTTGGCGGGTTTCTTGACACCGGCGCCCATGGCCTCGATGGCATAGGCGGGCGACATCATGTCGGGGCTGGGGTAACCTTCGGTGGCTACAGGGCCGCGCGTCTCTTTCTCGGGCACGTGGTGGCGGCGGACCTCAGACAGATCGTCGATCTCGTTGCGGACCAGGAGGTTGCCGTCTTTGTCCATCAGCAGCAGCCGGCCGGGTTCGGTCAGCCGTTGGCGTTCGCGCCCCGGCAGTTGCGCGCCCCCCGCTTCCACAAGGGCGATACGAACATCAGCACCATGGTGGCGGTAGGCTCCTTCTCCAACTACACAACGGTGCCCGAGGCTGCGGCCATCAAGGTTCGGCCCGATGCCCCCTTGGACAAGGTGGCCCTCATCGGCTGTGGCGGCATGACCGGCGTTGGGGCGGCCATTAACACGGCGGCGGTAAGGCCCGGGAGCAGCGTAACCGTGGTAGGCTGTGGCGGCGTCGGGCTGAACGCCGTTCAGGGGGCTGTGCTGGCGGGGGCCGAGAAGGTCATCGCCATCGACCTCCTGGACAACAAGCTGGCGAT
>JBBIQF010000392.1:0-6340 GCA_037442445.1 Planctomycetaceae bacterium | reverse complement strand
CGGTAGAAGTCCACGGGCCGATCGACCTTCGTTTGCCAGGGCTGCGGGCCGCTGGGCTGGCCCACGTCGAGGATGACATCGCCGGGCTTCAGTCCGGCGGCCGCCGCGGGGCTGGACTGTTCGACCGCGGCGACCACCATGCCGGTATTCTTGCCGGGCCCCGGTTTGGCCGCCACGATGCCGTGCCAGTTTTTCTTGCTGCCGCACTGGGCCAGCAGTTGGCCGGCCACGGCCATGGCTTTGTCCACGGGGATGGCGAAGCCGATTCCCTGGGCCCCTGCCCGCACGGCAACGTTGATGCCGATCATTTCGCCGTCGATATTCAATAGCGGCCCGCCCGAATTGCCGGGGTTGATGCTGGCATCGGTTTGAATGAGGTCTTCGTAGAACTGCGCGTCGCTGACCTGAACGGCCCGGCCCAGCGCGCTGATGATGCCCCGCGTGACGGTATGCTCGTAGCCGAACGCATTGCCCACGGCAATGACCGGCTCGCCGGGCATGAGGTCGGACGAGGTGCCCACCGTGATCACCTCGAAGCGGTCGTTGGGGTCGGCGTGCAACTTGATGATGGCCAGGTCGGTCTCAGGGTCGCGGGCGACCAGGTGGGCCGTCAAACGCCGGCCGTCGGCCAGCGTAACCTGGATTTCCCGCACGCCATCGACCACATGATGGTTGGTCAGCACATAGCCGCGCTCGTCGATGATCACGCCGGTGCCCATGCCGTTGACGCGCCGGCCGGCGTCGAAGGTCCCGCTGGTGCCTGCGGGCGTGACCAGCTTTTCGCCGCGGATGTTGACCACGGCCGCCCGCGCCTTGCGCACCGCCTTGACGATGGCGGTCTCGCGGAGTTCTGAGGCTGCTAAGCGCGACCCGGCGCCCCAACCTCCGCTTGCCAACCACACACTCAAGAGCAGCAAAACTCGGAGCGACAACCGGCAGGCGGATCGGTCGGCCATGGTGACAGATCGAAGCGGGTGGGTAAGTCTGGCTGCCGCGCAGTGGCGTCTCGGAACACGAACCCGGCGCGTCCGTCGGTGGCGGTTCACACGTTGATTGATCGGCCCGCCTTGCTCGCCCCTTGACCGATGGGGGAGCCCCCACGAATAACTTGCCTAGATTCCCACACAGGCGTTTAGGTGGCTTCGGCAATTGGGGGATGCCGAGCAAGCCGCAGGTCCTGGGCCGCCAGCCGGCAGCCCGTATCCGTTTTGGGGCACCCCGTTTTTCGGGGGCCCCGGCCGGGGCTGATCCGTCCGGCCCCCCCTTGCCGGGCGTAGTCAATTCGGGTAGGTTCGCCTCAAGGTTCACCAAGACACCTCGTTATCGTTGCAGGCCGACTGCTGTGCGCCTCCTTCGCAAAGCCTTCTGCCGGAACAAACGGCGGGGTGGCCCAGGGGGTGGCAGCAGGCCGGCTGTTTCTGGCATTTTCTAGGCCCTGCGGCGCCTGAGAAGGGCATAGTTGCCCCGCTTGGGCCGGGGGCCTGCAAGGCGAACAATGAAACCGTCCGACGCGCTTCGGCAAACCACCGGCGCGAACTCCGCGATATCCCACGATGCGCTGGAGGCCCTTTTTGCGGCCTGCCAGGCCGAGTTGCTCGGGCTTCTGTATTTCCAGACCGGCAGCATCGCCACTGCGCGCCAGGCATTCGAGCAGTGCTTTGCCGAATGCTGGCGAAATTGCGGCTCGGTGCAGGCCAGCGGGGTGGGGGCATGGGTGTTCGGCGAGGCACTGCGCGTGGGGCGGCGTTATACCCCGTCGGAAGGGAGCTGGGCGGCCGGTCCGCCAGCGGTCGAGGACAACGGCCAGCCCGGGCGGGGCCTGGCCAACCAGGAGGGGCCCGAGGACGGCCACAAAATCAGCGCGCTGCGGCAATGCCTCAGGCGTCTGGGGCCGGAAGAGCGCGACGTGTTCCTGCTCCGCGAGAATGGGCAGTTGTCGTACGACGAGATCGCCCAGGTGCTGGCCCTTCCGGTGGAGACCGTCAAGGCGCGGATGCGGGCGGCACTGGAAAGGCTGCGGGTGGCCGCGGGGGAGGAGCCATGAGCGTCGAACCCGCTACACCCCAGCGCCTTTGGGAACTGGTGTACGGGCTGTTGCCCGAGCAGGAGGCGGCCGAACTGCGGGCAGCGATTTCGGCCGATAGCGAGTTGGCCGCCGCCTACGCTCGGACCCAGGCGGCGGCGAGCCTTTTGGGGCGGGCGGCCCGCTGGCCGGCCCCGCCCATTGCGCTTCGCCGGCCGGAGATTGTGCCCGCGGTCCCGTTTGTTCGTGCGCCGCTTGCCGCCGAGCCACCCCGGCCGAAACCTCCGCTGGTCCGCACCGGACCGGAGGTGCGCCGGCCCTGGGCCCGCTGGGCCGGCTGGACCGTGGGCATCGCCACCACCACTCTATTGCTCTTGGCCCTGGGAGGATACGCGTATCACCGGGCGCAACTGGGCGATATGGCGGCCGGCCCGCTGCGGGTGCTCCTGGCCGGCCCCCCCTGGCTGCAAGTGGGGCACGCACCACGCTTTTCGCTGCTTACCACATCTCTGGCCGGCGAGCCGGTCTCTGCCCAGGTCGAACTGGGATTCTGGTCGCCCGAGGGCCAGCATCTCGGCGGACACAAAGACGAGACCGATGCCCAAGGCCGCCTGGAGGTCATCCTGCCGGCCGACTCGCGGATTCTGCAAGTTCCGGAGGTGCGCCTGACGCTCCAGGTATTTCGGGACAAGCCCCGCCCAAGCCCGCCGCTGGAAGCCCGGCTGCCCGTCCGGCAACAAGGGACCGCCATCCATGTGGCTTTGGAGAAGGGGGTGTTTCGGCCGGGCGAGACCGTGCGGTTTCGGGCGCTGGCGGTCGAGCGCTGGCGGTTGACCCCCAGCCCGGCGGCACGGTTGCGGTTCGAGATTCGAGACGCGTCGGGGGCCGCGCTGGCCGGCGCCAAGGGCGAATGTACGTTGTCGCAAGGACTGGCTTGGGGGCAGTATCGATTGCCGCCTGGATTGGCCGACGGGCAGTACGCCCTGGTGGTCGGTATTGCCGGCAGCCCCACCGAGACGCGACGCACATTCACGGTACAATCCGGCTCGGCCACATCCCAGGCCGCGGGTGGCGCTCCAGCGCCGCAGAAAAAGCTGCACGCCGTGTTCGTCCCCGAAGGGGGTGAATTGGTGGCCGGCTTGCAGAACCGCGTGTACCTTGCCGTGCGCGACGTCCAGGGCCGGCCCCTGCGGATTACCGGCCGGGTTGTGGATGGGCAGAACCGGCCGGTCGCCCTGGCCGAGACAGCCGACCACGGCCTGGGGGCCTTTGCCTTCGAGCCGGTGGCGGGGCAATCGTACCGGCTGGTGATCGAAACGCCCGAAGGAATCGAGGATTCGCCAGCGTTGCCCCCGGTGGCGAGCAATTCGGGCATTGTGCTTTCGACCGGGCGGGGCGTGTTCGAGGCCGGCAACCCCCTGGAATTCGTGGTGCGATGCAAGGACGCTGGCGTGCCGCTGGTGGCGGCCGCCTGGTGCCGGGGCGTCTTGGTGGGACAGCAGGCGTTTGTCACCCAGACCCAAGCCAGCGCCGGTCCCACGCAGGCCAACCCTGTCATCTTGCCGGTGGATGAATCGGCCGCAGGCGTGGTGCGCTTGTGTGTCTTCGACTATCGGCAAAGCCCGCCGCGCCTGGTAGCCCAGCGCCTGGTGTTTCGGCAGCCGGGGCGGCATCTGCGACTCGAAGGGGTTCTGGTCCGCCACACCGGGGCGGAGGCATCTGGCCGCCAGGCTACTGGCAGTACAGGGCCGGGCACCAATGCGTCCGGAGCGGTTTCGTCGCACGACCCGCTTGAATCGCGCCGGCAGGTTGCCGTTCGCGTCAGGGACGAGGAAGGCAAGCCTGCGGCGGTTACTGTGGGTGCGTGGCTGGCCAGGGCCGACGCGCCTGAACCCTTGGCCGATGTCGGCGAGTCGCTGGTGGCCAGCGTGTTCTTGGGTCACCCGTTGGTGGAAGCCGGGGTGCTGCGCCAACTCGGCCCTTTGCCCTCGGAGTGGCCCGAGCCCGAAAAAACCCTCGACCTGGTGCTGGGGGCTTACGGTGCATCGGGGGAGGCCAGCCCCGGGGCGTTGCAGTCTGCGGCTGGCAAGGCCCCTGGCGGACCCGTGGAGAACGCGGGTGCCGGGGCGGACGCCGCCAGCGTGCCGGCTCCCTGCTTGCTTCTCGATAACCTCGCGCAACTGAAGACCGAGTACCAGGACCGCCTGGAAACCTATCGCAAGCATCGCACCCGAGTGCTCAACACGGTGATCACGTTGGTTTTTTTCGGCGGGGTGGGGCTGGTGTTGTTCGTCGGCATGGCCAACCTGCTGAACATCCCCTGCGGCCTTCGCCTGTGGGCCCCTACGCTCGTGACGGCCGGGATATGTCTGGCCGTGGGGCTGGAATTGCTCCATCCCGAACGCCATGTGGAACCTGCGCAGGGCGTGGCCTTTGTGCCCTACCAGCCTCCCGCCGGTGCAGCTTTGAGCGAACCGGCCAGCGGGCCGTCGCCGGCGAGCCAATCGCTCCAGGCCGCACAGCCCGCTCAGACCACGGCGGCGCCGGCTTCCGGCACGGTTTCGGCGGCGCCCGTTCCTTCGAGCACGCCCATCCACGCTTCCCTCCGGCCGGAAGGGTTCTGGAAGCCGGCCATCCTTACCGACCAACACGGCCAGGCGGTGATCGACCTGGGCCGACCGGCACAAGCGGGGCGTTGGCGGCTGATGGTCGAGGCTTACGCCCCCAGCGGCCGGTTGGGTGGGGCGGTTGTAGAGCTGCCATCGGCCGGGGCGGGTGCCGAGGCATCCCGTGGGCCGTAAAGCCTGGGGGCAACCGCTTGGAGGCCGCCATTCTGGAGGGTGGATGCTTTGCATCCACGCGAAACTGGCCTTGGTGGGATGCCCGCCGGCATAGCCCCGGCGGCTCGTCATAGGTGCGGGCACGTTGCCCGGCGCTGGGCCAGAGCGCACAATCGTGCAAGTTCGCTTTGGGCGCAGTTACCAACCCTTTTCGCAGCGAAGGTGGAACGATGATTTCGACTTTATCGGCGTGGCGTGCCAGCAGGTTCGCACCATCCAAACGCCTTGGTGCAAGGCGCCGGCGGCAGCGTGGTTGGGTTCTGGCAGCCGCGGCGGCTTTTTTGGTGTGGACTCTGGCCGGCGGAGGCGTCGCCGCCCTGGCCCAGGGGATCATGGAAAGCCTGGCCCGGCCGCAAGAGGGGCGTTCCATGCGGGTCACTTCGACCATGCGTGTGGGCGAAAACCGCCGCGGCGGCGCGCCCCGCAAATACGATCCTGCGGCCGAGCCCCGGGGCGACCGCGACGAGGCCAGCAACTGGGACAATTTCCGCGTCCCGCCCGGCGAAACCCACGTGCTTATGGATGAAAAAGGCCCTGGGGTCATCACCCACATCTGGATGACTTTCCTCGGGCCCGAGCCTCATCCTTGGGCCCCCAAAGGGTCGGCCAACCATCAAGAAATGCTGTTGCGGATGTATTGGGACGGCAACCCCCGCCCCGCGGTCGAGGCGCCTGTGGGCGACTTCTTCGCCAACTGTTTCGGCAAGCGCAGCGAGGTCATCAGCCTGCCGGTCATCGTCGAAGATGCCGACTCGTACAACTGCTACTGGCACATGCCGTTCCGCAAGTCGGCCCGCATCGAGATCGAGAACCAAAGCGAAAAGCCCATCAGCCTGCTGTACTACAACATCGACTGGATCAAGAAAGACCACCTGCCCGACGATACCCCCTACTTCTACGCGCAATATCGCCAGGAGTACCCGGTAGCAAAGGGGAAAGACTATCTGATTCTGGAAACGCAGGGCAAAGGCCATTTCGTAGGTGCCGTGCTTGCGGTGCGGACGCGGAGCCCCGCATGGTTCGGCGAGGGAGACGAGAAAATCTATATCGACGGCGAGGCGAAGCCCTCGATCTGGGGCACCGGCACCGAGGACTATTTCCTCTCGGCCTGGGGCCTGAAAACGACGAGCACCCCCTACTTCGGGGTCCCCTATTTCGACCAGTGGGGCATCGTCGGCGGGCATACCAGCGCCTACCGCTGGCACCTGAACGACCCCATCGTCTTCAACACCGGGATCAAGGTGACGATCGAGCACTTCGGCTGGATCTCGCCGGACGAGAATCCCGAGTACAAGTCCACGAGCTGGAACGAGCGGGAAGACGACTATTCCAGCGTGGCGTTCTGGTACCAGGTCGGACCTTCGACGTTTTCAGCCAGGGCTCCCCACGCCCGCCAGCGGCGCCTGCCAAGCCTGGAGAGGTAGATTGTCCGGCCCGCGGATGTGCCCGCGGCGCAGCGGCACGGCCAAGGTTCGGC
>JBBIQF010000391.1:0-6347 GCA_037442445.1 Planctomycetaceae bacterium | reverse complement strand
AGCGCCGAACCCATGGACCTGGATTTTCCCGATCTTCGCAAGCTCTTCCCGGAGGAAAAGGCTTTCCGGGATACCAGCGGTGCACTGGCGGCATTGGGCCGCATCCTCCCCTCGCCCCCGCATCTGGTGCTTCTGTGCGATGCCCGGCAGGAGTCGATCTGGGTCGAGGACTTCGGCACAGGATGCGACCTGGCCGGGGTGCGGGGCCTGGCGGGCGACCTGGCGGGTCGCATGGGGCCCAATGAATGGTACCTGGGGGTGTTCGGGCCGGAAAAATCGCCCCAACACGTTCTGGGGCTTCGCGTGCCGGCCGAACCCGCAGGTGTGCTTTTTGGCGCGGTGGCTTTGCCGGGGACGTGGAGCGAGGCGTGGCTGGGGGCGTGGCAGGCGCCGCTATTGGCTGCGGCCGGCCTGGCCTGGAATCACCTGCAACTTTGGCACCAAAAGGCCAGCCAGGACACGCTCATCAAACAGCTCCGCGCCGAGGAAGAAGCGCTGCGGGCCTTCCACACCGAGATGCTCATCCAGGCCGTCGAGGAGCGCGAACGCCGCCTCCGAGAGCAGGAGGAGCACACCGCGCAGATGCAGGCCATCATGGATACAGCGCCCGACGGGCTGATCGTGCTCGACGAGCGGGGCACCATTGTCTCGTTCAATCGGGCGGCGACCCGGCTGTTCGGCTTCGAGGCCGAAGAGGCCCAAGGTGCCGAGGCCTGCGAGCTGATCGTTCCCCCGCAACTGCGGCCGCGCTACCGCCGATTGTTCGACCGGCTGCGGCGGCGGACCGAGCAGACGGCCGGCGGCGGCATGGTCCGTGTCAAGGGCTTCCGCCGCAGCGGCGAGGAGTTCCCCGCCGAGATGTCCCTTTCGACCTTGCTGTTGGGCGGCCGGTGGCACGCCATCATGGCCATCCGCGATATCACCGAGCGCGAGCGGGCCGAGCGGGAGCTGGCCGCCTATCGCACCCGGCTGGAACGGCTGGTGGCCCGCCGCACGGCCGAACTCACCAAGGCCGTCAACGACCTGCATATCGAGGTCACCGAGCGCCGGCATGCCCACGAGCTGTTGCGGCTTCAGCGCGACCTGGCGTGCCGCCTGGGGGCGACCTCCCATCTGGCCGAGGCGCTGGCCATGTGCCTCGATACGGCCCTGAAGGTGTCGGGGATGAAGTGCGGGGCGGTGCACCTGGTCAGCGGCGACGGGGCGCTGGTCCTGGCCGCCTCGCGCAACCTCTCGCCGGCGTTCGAGGCCGCCATCCGGCACATCCCGGCCGGCTCGCCCGAAGCCGCCGTGGCCGCCGGAAAGCCTTGCTACCTCTCGGCCAGCCAGTACCAGGGGCCCATGGGCGAAGCGGCGCATCGCGAAGGGCTTCGCGGTCTGGGCGTGGTGCCACTGGCCCATGACGGCAAGACCATCGCCTGCGTCACGGTGGGCTCGCATACCCTGGAGCAGGTCCCCGAACTGGCCCGCACCCCTTTGGAAGCCGTGGGCGCCCAGGCCGCCAGTGCCATCGTCCGCATCCAGGCCCAGGAAGCCCTCCAGCGCAACGAGCAAAAGTACCGCCTCCTGGCCGAACACCTCAAAGACGTGGTCTTCGCCATCGACCTGGAGGGCCGCCTGACCTATTGCAGCCCGGCGATCACCGAACTGGCCGGCTACCAACCGGCCGAAGAGATCGGCAAACATATTCGCCAGTACGTGGCCGACGACGAGCAATGGAACCGCACTTGGGCCATCGTGATGCAGATGGTCCGCGACGGCAAGCCGGCCTCAACGGAATTGGACCTTCGCTGCAAGGACGGCTCCACGGTGCCGGTGGAGATTACCGGCAAGCCGCTGATCGAAGGCGGCCGGGTCACGGCCATCCAGTGCGTGATGCGCGATATGACCGAGCGGCGCCGGTACGAGGAGGAGTTGCGGGCGGCCAAGCAGGCCGCCGAGGCCGCCAGCCGCGCCAAGACCGAGTTCCTCACCAACGTCAGCCACGAAATCCGCACGCCCATGACGGCCATCTTGGGTTTTGCCGAAATCCTGCAAACCCAATTGCCCGAGGGCGAAGCGCGCCAGGCCGCCCGCACCATCTACCGCAACGGCGAGCACCTGCTGGAAATCCTCAACGATATCCTGGACCTCTCGAAGATCGAGGCCGGCCGGCTGGATATCCACCGCCAGCGCGTCTCGCCCCACCAGATCCTCTGCGATGTGGTGTCGCTGATGCGTATCCGGGCAATGGCCAAGAACCTGTCGCTGGAACTGGAGTTCGATGGGCCCCTGCCGGAAACCATATACACCGACCCTGTGCGCTTCCGGCAGATACTCATCAATCTGGTGGGCAACGCCATCAAGTTCACCGAGCAAGGAGGGGTCCGCCTGCGGGCCCGCCTGGTGCAACATCCCGGCCAACCCATGCTCGAATGCGAGGTGATCGATACCGGCATCGGCATGACGGTCGAACAAGTGGGGCGACTGTTCCGCCCCTTCACCCAGGGCGACGCCACCACCAGCCGGCGGTTCGGCGGCACAGGCCTGGGGCTTTCGATCAGCAAACGCCTGGCGGCGCTGTTGGAGGGCGACATTACGGTCCAAAGCACGCCGGGCAAGGGGAGCGTGTTCCGGGTAACGGTGGCCACCGGCTCGCTCGAAGGGGTATCCATGGTCGAACCCTCGACCGAAGCGTTCGCCGCCGCCACCGCGCGCCGCCGGCCGGAAGTGCCCAAGGCCGTGCTCCACGGCCGGCGCATCCTTCTGGCCGAAGACGGGCCCGATAACCAGCGCCTCATCGCTTACCTGCTCCGCAAAAGCGGGGCAGAGGTGGTGATTGCCGAAAACGGCCAGGAAGCGGCCGAACTCGCACTGCGCCAGCCGTTCGATTTGATCCTTATGGACCTCCAGATGCCCGTCATGGACGGCTACCAGGCCACCCGATGGCTCCGGCAGCACGGGTACCAAGGCCCGATACTGGCCCTGTCGGCCCATGCCATGGTGCACGCGGCCGAGGAGTGCCGCCAGGCGGGGTTCGATGCCTACGCTTCCAAACCCATCGACCGGGCGCGGCTCATCCACCTGGCCGCGGAACTCATCCAGCGGAGCCAGCCCGCACCAACCGCACGGGAAGACGTCCCCGCCCAGCCCGCAAAACCCGATTAGCCCTTCGCGGCGGCGCGCCCGGTAAACCCGGAGCCTGGCGGGCCGGTCGCACCGGAACTGCCGGATTTTCTAGGGCAATTTTCAACGGCCTTTTTTGCCTGCGGGCGAAACGTATTCTATATTGACCTTGGGCCTTGGTCTGGCGGGCCGGCAGGACGGTACAAGCCGCCCTGGCAGGCCGTCGCCGGCCTCCCCGCGGAGGGGTCGCCCGATATCCCCTTGCGGCTCCCCATCCATAGACCCTGGATGCGCGGCACTATGACGTTTCCCTTCGGGCTGGCTTGGCACTTTGCCCGGCCCTCGCCGGTTATCCGCCTTTTGCAGCACCTTGGCCGGGCACTGGCGGTCGCATGGGTGCTGGCCATTCTTTCGAGTGCGGCTGCGCTAGGGGAACCCCCTCTGGCGATCACGGTGCCGGCCGCCTCGAGCCTGGACGATGTGCTCCAGCGCGGGCAGGCGCTCGAAGGCCAGGGCCGCTGGGCCGATGCGGTGGCCCATTACGAAGAGGCCCTGCGCCAGTTCCCGCTAGACGCCGCGCTGCGCCAGCGGTTCACGCACGCCCGGCTGCATTACGAAGTCACCCGGCGCTACCACGACCGCAGTTTTCGGGCGCTTTTGGGCCGGCTTTCGCCGGCCGAGGCGGCCGCCCTCTATGCCGAAGTGCTTCTGAAAATCCAGGCCCACTATGTCGAGACGCCCCAGTGGAGCGACCTGGTCGAAGCCGGCAACCAAGGCCTGGCCGCCGCCCTGGAAGAAAACGATTTCCTCCAGGCGCACGGCCTGTGGGGCCGGCCCTTGCCGGCCGCCGAGTTCCTGGCCGACGCCGCCCGGCGCCTGGCCGAGCATCGCCCCGCCACCCGGGCCGAAGCCTGCCAATGGGTCGCCAACACCGCCGCCTTGGCCCAGCGCCGCCTGGGGATCGCGCCGGCCGCCGTGGTGCTGGAATACGCCTCGGCCGCCGCCAGCTCGCTGGACCCCTACTCCGCTTACCTCACGCCGGACCAACTCTCGGACGTTTATGCCCAGATCCGCGGAAACTTCGTGGGCCTGGGCATCGAGCTGAAACCCCAGGCCGATACCCTGGTCATCGTGCGCGTGATCGCCAACAGCCCGGCCAAAGCCGCCGGATTGCGCGAAGGGGACCGCATTGTGGGCGTGGACGGGCAGTCGGCCATCGGTTTGCCTCCCGACCGCGTCGCCGCCATGCTGCAAGGCCCCGAAGGCTCGCTGGTGACGCTCTCCGTCTCGGGCCCCGACGGCCAGGTCCGCAGCGTCGTTGCCCGCCGCCAGCGGGTCGAAGTGCCCAGCGTGGACGAAGCCCGCATCCTGCCCGGCACCGACGGCGTGGCCTACGTCAAAATCACCGGCTTCCAGGAAACCACACCCCGCGACCTGGATCGTACCCTGTGGGACCTGTACCGCCGCGGCATGAAAAGCTTGATCATCGATTTGCGGGGTAATCCAGGCGGTTTGCTCCGCTCGGCCGTGGAAACCGCCGACCTGTTCCTCCCGGGCGGCATCATCGTTACCACCCGCGGGCGCAGCACCCAGGAAGACTTCACCTATTCGGCCCATGAGCCCGGTACCTGGCGCGTTCCCCTGGCCGTGTTGATCGACCACGAAAGCGCAAGCGCCGCGGAGATTTTTGCCGGGGCCATGCGCGAACACCAGCGGGGCACGGTGATCGGCAAACGCAGCTACGGCAAGGGGTCGGTCCAGGGCATTTTTGCCCTGAACATCGGGCAGGCCGGGTTGCGGCTGACCACGGCCCGATTCTACTCGCCCAGCGGGCGGCCCTATAGCGGCAGCGGCGTCGAACCGCAGATCGTGGTCCATCAAGCGGCTCGACCCATGACCGAGGCGGTGAATCGCCCCCTGGCGTCGGAATCCCTGGTAGCGGCGCTGCCCACCGAGGACCCATTCCTGCTTGCCGCTTTAGAAACGCTCCGGCAGCCGGTGGCCCAGCGGTAACACAGGCGGCGCTCTGGGATGCGCAGTTTGCGGCGACCGGTGATGGCAATTTGGCGGCGCTGGTAGCGGCAGTGGAAGCCGAGATCAATCAGGGCGACACGCTGCCGATGTTCGATGAACGCGGCGAATTCATCGAACACAAATGAACTCCCAAACAACCCGGTCGTTTTGGAAGCACTATTGGGCCTTGCCTCCTGAGATTCGCCAGCGCGCCCGGCGGGCATACAGGTGGTGGAGAGACAATTCTGCCCATCCCAGCCTTTTCTTCAAGCGCGTAAAGGAAGGCCAGCCGCTCTAACACATATTTCAGAATGTCGATCTTGGTGGTTCGCACCCGATACTGCCGTGCGGCAACCAGGCGGATGCTCAGCGGGTCTGAAGACAGGCCCGTTCACGGGCCTTGCCGTGGACACACGGCCCATAGGCCCGGCCTTCAGGCCGGGTTCGGCCGCCGAGACGCCTGGTTCCCGATCCCGTGCAGTGTCAGCCCCCTTCAGGGGGCTCCTCCGTCGGCTGGGGCTTGTACGCCCATCCGTCACGTCCACAGCCCAGCGATCGCGGTTGCTGTGGCGAATTATGGAGGAGGCCCGTAAACGGGCCTGACAGGGGGCCCCTTCAGCACCATAAGACGACGATTCATGCCGGCCCGGCGCGACCCGGCGTAAACGCCGGGCCTTGTGGCCGCCTGCGGCGGCAAACGCCCGTAAACGGGCCTCTGTCCAGGGTGTGTGCTTGCGCGCTTTGCCCCCAAGACACCGTTGCGCCCCAACGGCCAAGACCGTGTTCTTGGATAGGTGCCAAGTCCGCCGGTAGGTCACCATCGCCCCCCTTTCGATCCCGTCGCAGCAGGACTTGCGGGGAGTATCGGGTATGCGCCGCGGCGGGGGTGTGCGTCTGGGCACGCAGGGGCAAAATACACCGCCGGGATAAACGCGGCGGCTCGTTCTTGTGTGCGTCATCCGTCCGCGGCCAGCACCGTCTGGGCAGCCGCCCCGGCTGCCGGTACACTGGTTGCGGGCGTTTGCCGCTTGAGTCCCAGGGCCGCAAGGCCGGGCGAGTGCGCCGCGGCACGACAGGAGCGACGGCAATGAGCGTAGAGAGTATCGCCACCGTGGAGAGTATCGCCGACGTGGATGCGCTGGAAGAGTTGTTGAGCCGCCCCAGGCCCGAGGTGGTCGAAACCATGCGGCGCCTGGAGGGGGATATCGTTTTTTTGGGGGCGGGAGGAA
>JBBIQF010000390.1:0-6359 GCA_037442445.1 Planctomycetaceae bacterium | reverse complement strand
AGGCGATCAAAGAGCGGGGCGAGCTGTGGCGGATCGCGGCGCTGCCCCATACCATCGACGAGATGAAGGCGATGATCGCCGCCTCGCGGATCGGTATCGGCGGCCGGGAAATCTACTATTATAACAAGACCACCGGCACGCGCTATCTGACCTATCAAGAATTGGTGGGCCTGGGCACGCTGGGCGAAGAGGGGCTTCGGCAGCATCTGGTCGAAGTGGCCACCTACAGCCGGCAGCAGAATGCCCAGCGCAACCTGGAAATCCGTTTCTTCGGCGCCGAGGATGCCGAGAAGCTGATGTCGTTTTTGGC
Source organism: Planctomycetaceae bacterium (assembly GCA_037442445.1). Lineage (GTDB taxonomy): Bacteria > Planctomycetota > Planctomycetia > Pirellulales > Thermoguttaceae > JANLFZ01. Next base: position 6,049 of record JBBIQF010000390.1, on the reverse strand, counting down.
CGCGGATTTCGCCACGTTGCCTTCCGCGGAACTGTGGGAGAGGTACCTCCGGTTGAAGGAGGTTTTCCGGCAGATGCTGCCGCCGGTGCTCTTGCACGACGATCCCTCGGCGGCCGAGTGGCGCAATCGGATGGTATCGGCCCTGGTCGCCTCGGGCACCCGCCGCGAAGACCAGGTGAGCGAGGAGGTGCTGCTGGGCCTGAGCCCCGAGTTCTACATGAGCATCCGCTGGCTGCCCGGCGGCCGGATCGAGCATGGCGAGCTGTTTTTCGACTCGGTGTTCGAGCAGGCCGAAGTGAGCCAGAACCCCGAACTGGTGAGCCTGTGCGACAACAACGTGCGGCAGTTCATCCTCAATTACATGCGGGAGTTCGGGGACCTGGAGTATGTGAACATCGGTCGGGTCATCGGGTCGCTGTCGCAGCGGCAGTGGGGCGAGGGGCGCCGGGACGTGTATCTGGCGGTATTGAAGACGGCCAGTTCCCCCCGCGAGGTCGTGCGGGTGATCCGCATGATGAAGTGGGGCACCCGCGAGCACTTGAATCTGGGGCGGCCTCTGGACGAGGCCATGATCCGCAGCGAGGAGTACCAGGAGTACGTGCTGGATCGCCGCGTGGCGTGCCGGCACCTGGGCATGAACCTGCCGCCGCGGGTCACCGCCAAGCGCATCAGCGAATCGTACACGCGGGGCGACTGCACGTTTCGCATCTGGAGCGTGTACTTCGAACGCGACTACGTGCCGGGCATCGCCACCGACAAGTTGCCCAAAGACCGTTTCCAGAATCCCGAGTATGCGCTGCGATTTGCGCGCCTCATGGGGCGGGCGGCGGCTTCCAACATCATCGTCGGCCGATGCAACGTGAATAAGGAAGTGCTCTTCGACGACGGCGACGAAATGATTATCGAGGACGCGCAGGGGCTGCCGGCGGACCTCGTCGTGGCCGACCCCACCGGCACTTTCAACGATTTCACCTCAGACGACCTGTGCCGCTTCGCCGAGGCATATGCCCGGCCGATCCGCAATCGCCTGCACCTGGTCCCCGATGCCCACGTTTTCGCCCAGGCGTACCTGACGAGCTTTGTGGAGCGGTTTCGGGAGATCCAGGAGGAATACCGGCAGCACCGCAGCAAGTTCGACATGTTGTTCCGCTACGTGCCGCCCGACGCGGCGGGCAACTTCCCCTACCGCTGGCAATGCGTGCTGGCCCGACTGGATCGCGCCGATCCGGAAGAGATCGGTCAGCACATCCAGCGCCACATTTTCCAGAAGGACCCCGGCGCCCGCTCGCCGGGACGGGCGCTGGCGAGTTCCCCGGTATAGCGGCCAGCAGGGAGCGGGCGGCAGTGACGCGCTTCGGCGTCTGGGCTCTGCCGCGGCGGGGCCCTGCCCGCGCGGGCAGCCAAAGTCTTGCGCCCCCGCCCGGCTACGGATACGCTACAGGTATTCGGTCCAGCCGCGGCGGCGAATCTCCTCGGTAATACGTGCCAGCGAGGCTTCGTCGCGTTTGTCAGCCACCAGGGTAGCGTCGGGGGTGACGACCACGACCAGATCGCGGACCCCGGCCAGGACCACCAGGTGCTGTGGGTCCATGCTCCGCACGATGTTTCCGGTGGCGTTGAGTTCCACGTGGCGGCCGGCAAAGACTACGTTGCCGTTGCCGTCGGCCGAACCGTGCCGCTCCATGGCCAGCCAGCTTCCCACGTCGTCCCAGGCGAAGGGGGCCTCGATCATCACCACCGTCGAAGCTTTTTCCATCACGGCATAGTCGATGGAGATTTTGGGCATGGCCGCGAACTCGCGGTCGAGGACTTCGGGGAAATCGGGCCCGTCGGCGGCCGCCGCAATCCGCTCCAACCGCGAGGCGATCTCGGGTTGGTGTTCGGCCAGGGCATCGAGGATCGTTCGGGCCTTCCACACGAAGATGCCGGAGTTCCAAGTGAAGGTTCCGGCGGCCAGGAACTGGCGGGCTGTGGCCAGATCGGGCTTCTCGCGGAACCGGCGGACCCAATAGGCCCGAAGGCCCGGGGCAACCTCCGCTTTGTCCAAAGGTTCGCCCCGCTCGATGTATCCGTAGGTGGTGGCCGGGTAGGTCGGCCGGATTCCAAAGGTGATCAGGCGCCGGGGGTCGGCCTCGACCAGGGCCGCGGCTGCGGAGATGGCCTGTTGGAAGACCTCGGCCGGGGCGATCACCTGGTCGGCCGGCAGCACGGCCATCACCGCGGCGGGATCCTCGCGAAGAAGGCGGGCCGCGGCCAGCCCGATGCATGGGGCGGTGTTGCGGGGATACGGCTCGCAAAGGATGGCGGTGCGGGGCAGATACGGGAGGGCCTCGGCGATCCGCGGGGCCAATTCCGCCGTGGTGGCCACCAGAATCCGCTCCAGCGGCACCAGGTTTCCCAAGCGCTCTACCGTGGCCTCGATCATCGTGCGATCGCCCTGGAGCCGAAGCAGTTGTTTGGGCCGACCGGCCCGGCTTTCCGGCCAGAGGCGGGTTCCCGCCCCGCCGGCCATGATCACCGCATACAGCATCCGTTTTCCTCCTATGTGCTCCTGTGTGCTCCTTTGGCCGGGCCATGCGGGTGCTTATGGCGTGCCCCCCGCAGACGGATTGGCCCGCGGCCATTCCGCATCGAAATACGTTGGTTCCGTAATCCGGCGAGGACCGGCGATCCGCCGGCCCACCTCTTCCGCGTCCAAGGCCCAAAGCGGGCTGATCTCCACCGCGACGCCGGACTGGACTGTCACCCCCGCCTGCGCTAGCCACTCGGTGTACAGGGCGACCATCTGGGCGCGAACCGATTCGGGCGTATCCTGCCCCTGGCCGGGCGCGTTTTTCAGCGGGGCGAATTGCCGGGCCGCGTCCACCTCGACCACCAGCGCGTTGCGCGCCGCGGGCATCAGGTCGAAGATGAACCGCTCGAACTTGATCGCATTGGGCTCGCCGGGTTGGACCACGTCCCCCGTGGCCAGATCAACATAGGGCACCTTCTTGCGGGCCCGGTGAAACGGCAGGCTATCGGCTTGCGCTGCCATCCGCTCCAGGAACTCCACGGCAAAGGCATGGACGGCGATGCTGCCAGCCCAGATCACGAGCGAGCCATCTGCCCCGCGGCGCCCGGCAACGTCTTCCGGCAGGTCGCTGTATTCGATGACGTGCAGCCGGCCATCGACCTCCACCACGTTGCCCACCCGCTCGGTCGGAAATCGCTTGGCGATCACCTGGGTGGTCATTTCCGACGCCGCCAGCAAGTGGTATCCCAAGAACTCCGGCCCGCATACGTCCACCAGCGGGTTATCCACTTGGAAATAGAACAGGTGCTGGATGCCCCGGCGGCGGCAATCGTCGAAGACCCCCGCCCGGGCTGCCGCGGCCAACATCCCCCCATGCCCATCGGGGCTGAGTGCAACGTGGTCCGGCCGCCCCAAAAGTATGCTCCCGGTTGCGGCATCCACCGCAGGCATAGTGCCCTGGCAAAAGAGGACCACCGCATCGGGCGCCAGGCCGAAGTTTCGATGGCGGTCGAAAAACTCGGCAGTGGCTTCGTGCGTCGCGGGGCTCGTCATTAAATACAACGGGATAGTTACCCCATAGCGCCGGCCGGCCGCCAGGACCTTCTCGGCGTGCAATTGGAACAAGGTCTTTCCCGAGACCGGCCCGACGGGATACATCCCCTTCGGATGGGGAAACCCCAGGCGGGTGCCCTGTCCCCCGGCGACCAGCATGGCCCCGATGGTGCCCTGCGCCAGGGCGGCCTGGCCGCGTTGCCGGGCCTCGGCCGGCGAGAAGCGGTTGCGGGGGTCGCCCAGGCGGATGGCGGCCGGACTTTGGGCCCGGGCAGCCAGGGCCCGCACCGAGTCTGCCGCGTCGCCCTCGGCCAGCAGGCGAGCGATCTGGGTAAAATCGATCCCCGCGATCTCCGCGGCAAGCCCCGCACGCTGGCGCTCGTCCAGCCGGTCCCAGAACGCCACAAGGTGCTCCTGGCCGAACGGTCGAAGCCTTGCGATAAGCTGTTGACGGTCGGGTGCTCCAGTAGCCGGCATGGAGAAAAACCGCTTGCTAACAGGCTTGGCGAGGGGAATGCGTGTATTTGCCGACGGCAATAGCTGCCCCACCGAAGGTACGGCGGGCCTCCGCGGCGGGTTGTCCTTCCTTGCAGCCTAGGTTCATACCAGGCTAATTGTCAGGCCATCGTACGCCAGTTCAACCCCCGGAGGAAGGCTTTGGTTGGTGGTATGGTGTTCCAACTGGTGGGCGATGTGCGTCAGGTACGTCCGCCGGGGGCGGAGCTGGCGGACGAGCTCCAGTGCCTCGGCAATACACAGGTGCGTGGGATGCGGATGATGCCGCAGTCCATCGAGGATCAGCACCTCCAGGCCGCGGAGCAGCTCGGCACTCGATGGCGGAATGGCCTTCGTATCGGTGCAATAGGCCACGTTTCCGATGCGGAACCCCAGCGACCCGGCTTGGCCGTGGACCAATCGCACCGGGATAAGCCTGGCTCCTAGCACCTCGAAAGGCTCCCCGGTCAGCCGGCGAAACGCCAGGCGCGGCACACCCCCTGCTGGCAGGTCTTGCACCTGAGGGTCAAAGGCATACGCGAAGGCCCGGCGGATGATCTGCTCCACATGGGCCTCGCAGTAGATGGGCACCTCGGTCCCCAGATAGCGGGGGAAAATCCGCAGATCATCCAGTCCGAACAGGTGGTCGGCGTGTCCATGGGTGTACGCCACCGCGTGGATGATGCCGATGCCCTGCCGGAGGAGCTGGAGCCGGAGTTCTGGCGGGGTATCGATGAGCAAGTTTCCGTGGGGCAGGCCGAGGGCCACGGCGCACCGGGTCCGGTGGTTTTTGGGATCCGGGCTGGTGCACGTGGGGCACGAGCAGCCGATCATGGGGACGCCGTGCGACGTACCCGTTCCCAGGAACACCAGTTTGCCCGTGATGCTCCGGTGATTGGGCCCCGGCGTGCAGGTGTTGTCGGGTTTGGCAGACGGGGGCAAAGGAAGTTCGCTCATGGGCAGCGTGTGGGCAGGGGCAAGTCCCGGGCCGGGGCACCCCGCGAGGCCTGGCGGCACAGCGGGCGATGGAGGCGTGCGGGGTTATTCCACAATTGTGGGATACCCCTCGGCCATGGCAAGGGAGCGACGCCGCTATCAGTGGCGCTTCTTATGGGGGATGCGTACTCCCGCGGGCCGTCCTTGACGGTGGGAGGAGCGATCGATAAAGTTTAGGCTGGAAGTCGGTTACGTCATTTTTTCTATCTATCCCCCGCACGCTTGCCATGGAAGTACTGGAACAGGTTTGGGAAACCCTGGGGGACGTGTTTGGGGGCTTAGGCCGGGCGGTCGAGCGGGGGCTGACCACTCTTTTTGGGTCGGCCAACGCCCGGTATTTGCGCCGGCTGCAACCCAAGGTCGAGGCCATCAATGCCCGCGAGCCGTACTGCCAGCAGTTGACCGACGCCGAGCTGCGGGCCGAGACCGACAAGTTCCGCAAGCGTCTGGCGGCGGGCGAAACGCTGGACGACCTCTTGATCGAGGCTTTTGCGGTCTGCCGCGAGGCCGGGCGGCGGCGGCTGGGAATGCGCCACTTCGACGTGCAGCTCTTGGGTGGCATGGTATTGCACAGCGGGGCGATCGCCGAGATGGTCACCGGCGAGGGCAAGACCCTGGTCGCCACCCTGCCCGCCTACCTCAATGCCCTGGAGGGCAAAGGGGTGCACGTGGTGACGGTCAACGATTACTTGGCCCGCCGCGACATGGAGTGGATGGGCCCGTTGTACATGGCCCTGGGGCTGACCGTCGGCGCCATCCAGCACGACATGGGCACCCTGGAGCGCCAGCGTGCCTATAGCTGCGACATCACCTACGGCACGAACAACGAGTTCGGGTTCGATTACCTGCGCGACAATATGCGCCCGGCGGCCCGGGGCGACAGCCGCTATCCGCCGGAACTCCAGCAGGTGCAGGGGCCGCTGAACTACGCCATCATCGACGAGGTGGATAACATCCTCATCGACGAGGCCCGCACGCCGCTCATCATCTCCG
>JBBIQF010000389.1:1672-6390 GCA_037442445.1 Planctomycetaceae bacterium | reverse complement strand
CGTTACGGCGACACGAACCCGGTGGTCGCCGCGGTCGATAGTGCGACCGAGATCGAGATCGGGGACCTGGTGTACCTGGACACGGACGACGCCAAGCCGGCCTCAGCCCATCCGGACCAGGGGACCGAGGCGGCCAATCAGGCGGCCCTGGCCAGCAAGTTCCTGGGCGTGGCCATGCAGCGGAGCCGGCCAGGCGACACCGAGCCCGTCCGCGTGGCGACCACCGGCGTGTTCGAGTTCGATTGCCCGAGCACCAGTTTCGAGCTGGGCGATCTCATCGGCGGCGACGAGAACGCCGCCGGCAATGCCCTGTTGGACCAGCAGGTCTCCAAGGTGACGCAGGCGCAGTACGCCATCGGCCGGGTGGCCCGGCGGGCACCCACGCCGGCCACCACCGTGCTGGTCGATATCCGCTCGAAGATCATGACCGGCGGCATCCAGTAATGCCCCCGGGCCGGCCCTAGGGCCCGCGCCGGCCGGCAGACTCGATCCCTTTTCCCGCGCAAAGGAGAACCCTTGTGAGCACGATCAATTGCCGCGAACTGCGGCGGCGCTACCAGCTCGACGGGCCGCAAGCCACGGTCAAGCATCTGGCCGAGGCCCTGCACCAGAAGCACCTCAAGCCCGAGGACTTCAGCCTCCGCGACCTGGCCGAGGGACTGATCCCGGAGGGCCACGCCTGGGTCCGCATGTTGGACCCCCGCCACGGCGGCGCCTGCCTGTCCGAGGCGACCGAAGGGGTCGATGTTACCGCCTTTCTCAACATCACCGGGCAGGTGATCCACGCCAAGATTCTCGAGGCCTACACCCAGGAGGCGTTCGCCGTCTCGCGCCTGGTGGATACCATCCCCACGCGCCTGGATGGCGAAAAGCTGCCCGGCATCGCCCGCATCCCCGACGAAGCCACCGAGGTCCACCCCGGCATGCCCTACCCGCACGTGGGCTTTGCCGAGGACTACATCGAAACCCCTTCGACCAGCAAGCACGGCCTGATCGTGCCCGTTACCCGCGAGGCCATCTTCTTCGACCGCACCTATCTGGTCCTCCGCCGCGCCGCCGAAGTGGGCGAAGTCCTGGGCCTGAACAAGGAAAAACGCCTCGTGGACCTGGTCATCGGCGTTACCAACAACTACAAGTGGAAGGGGACGAGCTACAACACCTACTACGCGGCCGGCGCCGGCGGCCCCTGGGTGAACCAACTGGCCGATAACGAACTGGTCGATTGGACCGACGTGGATGCGGCCGAGCAGCTCTTCGCCGATCTGTTGGACCCCAATACCGGCGAGCCGGTGCTGGTCCGGCCCAACACGGTGCTGGTCATGCCGGCGTATCGGCACGCGGCCAATCGGGTGTTCCACGCCACGGAGATCCAGTACGCGCCGTCGGGCTCGGCCACGACCACCTCGGCCGCCAACCCGCTGGCCGGCTACCGCGTGGTCGACAGCCGGCTGGCGTATCGGCGGATCATCGCCGCGGGCGTAAGCGCCGCGGCGGCCCGGCAGTGGTGGTTTATCGGCGATTTTCGCCGGGCCTTCGCGTACCTGGAGAACTGGCCCATCACGGTCACCCAATCGCCCCTGGGCAGCGAGGCCGACTTCACCCAGGACGTGGTGGTGCGGTTCAAGGCCTCGGAGCGCGGGGCGGCCGCCGTGCTGGACCCCCGCTGCGTGGTCAAGTGCACCGGCACCGCGTAAGCCCGCTGTGCGGCGGAAACCCGGCTGCGGGTACTTTCTCCATCCTCCAGGGCACTGGTGTTTCCCATGACCGACGCCGAGCAACTCCGCGCCATCAAATCGCAGACCCTGGCCATGCTGGCCGAGCTGACCGCCCAGCCCAAACCCACCTACTACGTGGACGGCCAGACGGTGGCCTGGAACGAATACCTGGGCCGGCTCCAGGCGACCGTCGACTGGTGCGATCGGAAGCTGGCCGGCGAAGAACCGTTCGAGTTGGCCAGCCAGGCATCGACCTGAAAAAAAAGCGGTGGTTCCCGCGCCGCACGCGGCTGCCGAAAGGGTGAAGGATGTTCGATCCGGGTGGCGATTTTCCAGCGGTGGTGGATGGGTTGGAGGCGGTCACCGTGGAGCGGGCCGATGGCTCGGCCAGCACACCGGTTTCGGCCGCTTTGCGCCTGGCCGAGCGGCTCCAAGAGGGCGCGCCCACCGAGGGCGTGTACCAGGTCGCCCGGGCGGTGTGGCACCTGCCCGCCGCCGAACTGCCCGAGGCCCCGCGCCTGGGCGATGTGGTGGTCGATGGCGGCCAGCGGCGGTGGACCATCCTGGCCGTCGAGCGGGCCGCCGCCGGCACCCGCTGGCGCTGCCGGACCGAAGCCCGCGCCCTGGACCCGGCCCGGCAGGAGACCATCGACATCCAGCAGCCCGTGTACACCAAGACCGAAAGCGGAGCTTGGGTCGCCACGTGGCAGGCGGTGGCCACCGGCTTGCCCGCACGCATCCAACCCGTGAAGGCAACGATGCACGCCGAGCCGGGCCGCCTGTGGCCCGCCACCCGTGTGATCGTGTATCTGGCGCAGCCCGCGGCCGTAGATGCCCAATGCCGCCTCCGCGATTCCCAAGGCCACCTGTACACCATCCTCCAGGTACGCAATACGTCGCGCAATGATGCGCTGGTAGAGATCGACGCCCTCAGGCAGCCATGAGTCTGGAAGCCGCCCTGTATGCGCGTTGGGCCGCCTCGCCGGCCCTTAATGCCCTGTTGCCCGTGGAAAAACTGGCCACCGGCCTCGTCCGCGGCGCCGGCACGCCTTGCGCCCTTTTGGTTCCCAAGGCGTGCCGCGCCGCTGCAATGACCAATGCCCCTGGCGGCCTGGAAAACGTGGGTTTCGCCTTTCACGTCTGGCACGAGAACTACGACGCGGCCCTGGCCATCGCCGATGCCATCCGGGCCGCATTCCACCGTGCCGTGCTGCAAGTGTCGCCCCAGTCGCAGGCCATCCGCATCGGGCAGACGGCCCGCTCGGCCCGCCAGCACGCCGACGGCCTGTGGGAGTTGCGCATCGAGTTCGACGCCCTGGTCCTCCGCGATTGAACGCCATGAGCACCACCCTCCGCAGCACCATCCGTATCGAACTGGGCTGGACCTGGCGGGACCAGGCGGCCGGACTGCTGTTTACCGACAGCAACCGCGTCCTGTACCGCCAGGACCTGGCCGACGGCATCGCCCCAGGCCAGGCCGACGCCGTATTTCATGCCCTGGACCAGACGCTGGCAGCCGGCCAGGCCGTGGAACTGCTCCTGGATGCCCTGGAACAGACCATGTTCGGCGGCAGCGTGCCGGTCCGCTTGGCGCGGGTCAAGGCCCTGTTGGTGGTCAACAAGAGCCAGGCCGGCCTATTGGTGGTCGGCGGCGCCGCGCCGGGCGGCTGGCTGGGGCCTTTCGGCCAGTGGGATGCCACGGTACGCATCCCCCCGGATGCCCCGTTTTTCGTGGCCCATCGCGGAGAAGGCTGGCCTGTGGAAACCGGCGCGAATCGGCTCCGCATCGAGGCACTGGCGGCCGACGCCTGCTTCGACCTGGTGCTCTTGGGCACCACGGCAAGCGGCGGCACGCTCTCTTCGTCGTCGGCCTGGTCCAGCGGCACCAGCGCGGGGTCTTCCAGCTCGTCGTCGGCCTGGAGTTCCAGCGCCTGGCCGTCGAGCTCCTCGTCGGCCACGCCCTGAGGACCTGCCGGGCACTGTGCATCACTCCGTCGACACGCTTCGTAAACGGGCCGGCCGATTCATCCTGCCGGTGGGTGCGCTGCCGGTAGCGCAAGCCGGCGCAATCCCTGGGGGATAAACCCCTGGTGGGTTGTTGATTCTCAAAACTCCGCAGTCGGAGGATGACCCATGGGGGTACCGTTTCAAGAGCTGGCCGGTTCGCCGGTCGAGGAGTACACCGTCGGCGGCTTTCGGGCCCGGCGGCAGTTCCTGGTGGCCTGGGACGACCGCGAGGCTTTCGCCCGCGAGCTTCTGGGCACGCCGGCCGAGCACGGCGGGCAGCCGTGGCTGCGGTATCCGGGCAAGCCCACGGCCATGGCGGTCCGCGTGCGCTTCGAGCCGCTGGACCCGCAAGCCGTCGAAGTGCAGGCCCTTGGCCATCTGGCCGAAGACCTGAATCGCTATGGCGCCTCGTTCGCCAAGGCCACGGTCGAGTACCGCACGGTCAACACGCAAGACCGGTTGGACGGGCCGCCGGCCGAGCCCGGCACCCATTTGACCTACCGCATGGAGTTCGTCGTCGAGCCGCGGCGTTTACCGCCGGCCGGCTGGACTTGGGCCGATTCGGGCCAGCCCCTCTTTGCCGACGCCGAACTCCCCCATGTCGTCCCCATGACCGATCATATCCTCACCTGGCTCCAGGTCCGCAATCCACCCTGGGCGACCATCCGCGCGCTGCAAGGCAAGGTGAACGCGGCCGAGTTCCTGGGCTGCCCGCCCGGCACGCTGCTGTTTCTGGGGGCGGTGGCCAACAAACTCTATCGCGCGGAGCTGGACGAGGTGCCTTCGGAGTTCTGCTGGAGCCTCCGCTACGTGTTTCGCGAGCGGGCCATCAAGCACGCCGGCCAGGTGTACGGATGGAACCACGCTTGGCGCGATAGCCCCGCGGGCTGGGCCGAAGTGGCCGCCGGCTCGCACCCCCTGTACGACGCTGCCGATCTGGCGGCCCTGTTTCGCACGTAAAGTGAATTGTGGTGCAGCCGCCCCGGCTGCCTGGAG
>JBBIQF010000389.1:279-1572 GCA_037442445.1 Planctomycetaceae bacterium | reverse complement strand
GGCCCTGTTTCGCACGTAAAGTGAATTGTGGTGCAGCCGCCCCGGCTGCCTGGAGCCACTCTGCCTTGTGGTGCAGCCGCCCCGGCTGCCCCGAGGCGGCCAAAACTCCTACGCCCCCATCCATCCGGCGGCTCGTGGCCAAAGCACACTCGCGCAGGTGCAGAGGACCCGGGCTACGGCTCGCTATTCAGCGCCGGCGGGGAATCGAGAATCGCGCGGGCCCGATCGGCATCTTCCTGCCGAACCATCAGGCGGACCCCCGGGCCAAAGGGCGGATACATTCCGCCGGCATCATCGGCGAACACCGCGGCCTGGATACCGTTGGACTCCAAGAGATTGCAGGCGACTGCGGCCTCGATGCGGCTGCCGAAGACGGCAATGGAAACCAACTCGCTCATGGCACTTCCACAGGGCGCGGGGAGTACAGTGCGTGCCCCCCACGCACACGCCTCGGAATTGCCTGGGGCAAACCCCCCAGCCTACCCCTGACCGCAGGCTGCGTGCTCTCGACACGCCTGCTTTATCCGCCGGCATATCTCGGCGGCTCGTCGCCAAAACGCGGTCGCGTGGGTGCCGCGCACCCACCCTACGGCGTAGCTGCCAGGCAGGCCTTTTCTGCCGGCTGAATCCACCGGGCCGGCACCCAAAGCTCGACGCGGCGGTACGGCGCCTGCGAGGCCACCCGCACGCGCAGCCCGTCGATCTCCAACACCTCGCACGGAATCCACTGGTCGCTAGGCGAAGGCGACCCAATGAACGGGGCCAGATTGACGTTGACCCGATCGCCTCTGCGAATCGCCATACATCCTCCAGCCTTCGGGCCGTGAAGCAACCGCTGCAGCGGGCGGCTGGGCCGAGTCGCACACCGTGCACATCGCCCGCCCTGCTTGCGACTGCTACTCATTCATAAAGCCGGCCTAGCGGCAATGCAACCCCCCAAAAAGCCTTGGCGATGCCACTCGTGCATCCGCAGAGGGGGTCGCTGGGCCTCGATGGCACCACTTTAGGGGACACGGCAGCCCAGCCGTGCGGGTAGTTGGCCATTGGCCTGCGCAAGACAGAATGCCGAATGACCAGGCACCAATGACCAAGGCACCAATTGACCAGGCACCAATTGACCACGCACCAATGACCAATTGACCAGGCACCAACCGATAGCGAGAAGGGGGGAAAGGAATAGCGCTGGTCTTTGCCTTGCGGGGGGCAAGCCGGCCGCGCCTCGTTGCTGCCGGTGTGCGTACCGCCGCGGGTGCTGGGTGGCAGCATCTGGGGGATAGTTCCCGGCTCGTTTTT
>JBBIQF010000389.1:0-257 GCA_037442445.1 Planctomycetaceae bacterium | reverse complement strand
CCGAAGGGCACCGGAATTTTTTGACATACCCCCAAAAACGACCTACGTTTGCTATTAGGCAAGTAAGGCAATTCCGTCGGAGGCGGATGGGTGCCGGCAGTGCCCGGGCTTGTCTTCGACCCGTCCGCCTGTGCATCTCGAAGTCCTCTGGGTTGGGAGGAGACGCTTATGTATTCTCACAGCGCAGTCGGTATGCGCATGCGACCATGGCTGTGCGCGGGGGTTTTCCTGGCGGTGGCGTCTTGGGCGGCGGTGGC
>JBBIQF010000388.1:0-6412 GCA_037442445.1 Planctomycetaceae bacterium | reverse complement strand
TTGGACGGGCGCTTGGACCTGCTGTCGGCCAATGGCCACTTGGAAGAGGAGATCGGCAAGGTGCAGACGGGCATGCAGTACCGGCAGCCGATCCGCTTGTTCTGGAACGCCGGCGAGGCGTCGCCAGTGGAGTTCGTGCCCGCCGAACCGGCACACTCGGGCCCCGACCTGGCCAGCCCTATCGTCGGCCGCGGCGCCGCCTACGGCGACCTCGATGGCGATGGCGACCTGGATATCGTCGTAACCCAGATTGCCGGCCCGGTGCGCGTGCTGCGGAACGACCTGGACCGGCACGCGCATTTCCTCCGCCTCAAACTGGTCGGCACCCGCGACAACCGCGATGCCATCGGCGCCTGGGTCGAAGCCGACGTCGCCGGCCGGACCCTTCGCCGGCAAGTGATGCCCACCCGCAGCTACCTCTCGCAGGTGGAGCTGCCCGTGACCCTGGGCCTGGGGGAACAAACCCGAGTGGATGCCGTGCGCGTCCGCTGGCCGGACGGCACCTGGCAAACGGTCGAGGATTTCGTGCTCGATGGCCTGACCGTCGTGCGGCAACAACCCCCCTCGCCCCGGCACTGAGCGGAAAGCCTACCGCTCCACCCGGAGACGATTGGGTTACTCCTCCGGCGCGGGTGCCAGGGGATCGACAATCCGCCGCGACGGCTTCTTGGCCACCGTGCGGTACAGGGGCAGATGGCGGTAGTACACCTGGAGGGTCATCAGGGCCATGCCGGTCGCGTACAGCCGGCCGCCCCGCTCTCCATATTCGGTCCCTTTGGGGTTCCAGCTTCCGGCGCGGTGGCCGCTCTTTTCTTGCGTGCGGATGAGGTGTTCGCGCATCCGAGCGTTCCACAGGTCGAACTCTTCCCCCTCCATGTGGTGCAAGACCTGGGTGGCATAGTAGTAGTAGTAGATGGGCCCCAGGGTGGTGCCGGACTCGGGCGGCAGGTTTTTCATGATCTCCTTGCAGCCGGCCACCAGGTCGGGGTGGTCTTTCTTCCATTTGAGCAGATACTGGCGGGTGAGCAGTCCGGCGGCGGTGGTGGAGATTTTCGCCTTTTCGCCCGGCAGGTAGGAATACTGCGACTTTTCCGCCCCGGGCGGGCCAGCAGCGCAGGAATCGACGAAGCGTTCGGCCCGGATGAGCGGGTCGCTGCCGATGGGCATGCCCGCCAGTTGGCCGGAGCGGATGGCCAAGAACTGCCACCCCACGGCCGACATGTCGCCCGGCTGGCGCGGCTCGTAGCGCCAGCCCCCTTCTTTGTGCTGCGCCTGGGCGATGAAGCGGATGGCACGCTGGGCCGGCAGCTTCAGCCGCTCTTTCCACCGGTCGCCCGACAATCCGAAAGCCTCGCACAGCGCGATGGTAGCCGCCGCGTGGGCATACATGTTGCCGCTCAGCCGGCCATCCTCGGTGGGCTTATCGCTTTTGACCTGGCGTTTGACCAGAAACGCGATGGCATCCAGCACCCGGCTCTGGTACTGGGCCAACTCGGGCGGCTCCTCAGGGGCCTGGTCGATCGCCACGCCGGCACCCAAGAAGGCCAGCACGCCGAAGGCGGTCCCGGCCACGTCGTCGTCCAGGACATTCTTTTCGAACTCCGCGTCGCGGCAGTCGCAGTTCTGGGCCTCGGCGTCGTAGCCTTTCAGCGACCAGGCCCCGTCACTCCGCTGGTGGGCCGCCAGCCACCGGAGCCCCCGCATGACCGCCGCCTCGGATTCCGCCGTCCCGCCATAGGCCTCCAGCAGCGCCTGCTTGGCGCGAGCGGTCAGGCGCCCTCCGAACGAGCCCCGCCGCAACAGCGGCGTCGTTGGGTCGTTCAAGATCTCGGTGGGGAAGAAGCCTTCCTCGGCCCCTTTGACCCGCACCACGATCGGTGACGAATGCGCCATCGAGCCCCCCTTGGCGAGCACCCGGGCGGTGCGGACCCGCCGGGCGGCGTTCTCCTCGGCCACGATCTCCAATGCCACGGTGCGCTGGTCAGGGGCCACTTTGGCGCTGGCCACCTTCACGCCCTCGGGCAATTCCGCCGTGGCGACTTCCAAAGGCCCTTGATACCCGCGGCGCTCGATGGGCAGCTCGATCTTCAGCTTTTCCCCCGGCCGGATGGTGACCACCCGGAATGCCTGCACCCGGAAGGGCGTGCGATTGATCTCCACCGGCACCTCGACCGCAACGGTCCGCCCCAATACGGTGCCCACCACCCGCAGCGGCTGTTTGGCATCCGGGGCATCGGGCGCAGCCGCAAGTTCCAGCTTGGCGGCGTTCTGGTTGGCTTCCACCCGGGCCACTCGGGCCGAAAGGCCTTTGGGCAGGTTCTCCACCGCAAGGTCCAGCGGCCCCTGGAAGCCGCCCCGCTGGATGGCCAGTTCCACCGTCGCCCGATTGCCCGGCTGGAGCAGCACCGCCTTGACCTGCCCGAACTGGGGAAGCGCCACCTTGGGGATGGTCAAAGCAAACGTTTTTTCGGCCTGGCCCTGGCCCACCTTGACCGACAACTTGACGGTGGCCTTTTGTTCCGTATCGCCCAGTTTGGGATCGGCCGCGAGCTCGATGGTGGCCTCGGACTTGTCGGCGGGCAGCTCGGCCGCCTTGGCCGTCACCCCTTGCGGCAAGCCGGAGAACTGGAACTGCGCCGGCCCGCTGTACCCGCCCCGGTTGACCTTCACCTGGATCGTGGCCGAAGAGCCGGCCGGCAGGGTAACCGGGGCCACGTCGGCCAAAGTCACAGGGGCCGGGGGAGGAGGCGGCGCTGGGGGCGGGGCAGGCGCCGGGGCCTGGGCCGGTTTGGGCGGCTCCGAACGGCCGCAGCCCCACAATCCGCAAGCGATACCCACAAGCAATACAGCCGTGCTCCAGAGGACCCGTCGGGGGACGACTCCCCGGCAATCCGCCCGACAACTGTTGGGTCGAACGATTCTTCTCACAGCCACACCTCCCGCAAAGATTAGGCAGCACCGAGGAGGAAGCCCACATGCCAAGCAAAGCGGCGGCGGATCCGCGGGTTGCCGGCGTTTCCGGCGCGCGGCCCCGCCCACCGACCTCGTGGCGGCGATTTCGATTTTTGTCAGCGGCAGCTTGCGTGTCAACCGGTCCGAGCCGCGACCACTCCGAGCCGCGACCGCCAGGGA
The DNA here is from genome assembly GCA_037442445.1 of Planctomycetaceae bacterium. Lineage (GTDB taxonomy): Bacteria > Planctomycetota > Planctomycetia > Pirellulales > Thermoguttaceae > JANLFZ01. The sequence goes on along the minus strand of JBBIQF010000388.1, from coordinate 3,280 downwards.
GCGGCCTTCCGGCAAGCGGCGTGCTGAGCCGCGACCGTAAGGAAGCGGTCCACACCGGGCGCTCACGCACCCGGCTCCGGCATCGGGCGCTCACGCACCCGGCTCAAGCGGCCGCTTGCCGGCTGCGGCTGCGTCGAGTATCGTGGGGCCGGTTGCCGCAACGCGACCGACAGTCCGGGGCGGAGCATGGCGCCTGGGTTGATTGGCCAGACACGTTTTTCCGGAGGACGCTTTATGAGCGACCGACGCATTTCGCGACGCCGGCTGTTGGCAAACGCGGCCGGCATGGTGGCGGCCCCTTACGTCATCACCACGGCCGCCCTGGGCAATGCCCAGCAGGCCCCGGCCAGCGAGCGGGTCACCCTTGGGCACATCGGCACGGGCGGCCAGGGGGGCTTCCTCTTCCGCATGTTCCAGGCCTGCAAGGGGTGCCAGAGCGTGGCCGTGGCCGACTGCTACTCCGACCGCCGCGAGGCTTACGCCCGCATGTGCAACGGCAAGGCGTACCGTGACTTCCGTGAAATCCTCGCCCGCAAGGATATCGATGCGGTGGTCGTGGCCACCCCCGACCACTGGCACGTGCCCATCGCCCTGGCCGCCGCCCGGGCCGGCAAAGACACCTACGTCGAAAAGCCCCTGGGGGTGACGGTCGAGGAGTGCTTGACGGCCAAGAGGGTATTCGCTGAGACCGGCCGCGTGTTCCAGTACGGAACCCAACAGCGGAGTTCGGCCCACTGCCGCTTCGGCTGCGAACTGGTCCGCAGCGGCCGCATCGGCAAAGTCCACACCCTGGAAGTCGTGGCACCCGATGGCGGCGCGGGCGGCTCGACCCAAGTGGTGCCCGTGCCGCCCAACCTCGATTACGAGATGTGGTGCGGCCCGTCGCCAGTCCGCCCCTACACCCCCGACCGTTGCAAGCCCCCGGGAACCTATTGGATCTACGACTACTCCATTGGCTATCTGGGCGGCTGGGGGGCACATCCCCTGGATATCATGGTCTGGGGCTGCGATGCGGACATCGCCGGGCCCATGACCGTCGAAGGCACCGGCATCATCCCTACCGAAGGCCTCTACGACACCGTGTACCACTGGGACATGAAGATCGAGATGGCCGGCGGCGTCAAAATGACCTTCAAGCCCGGCGGCGATTCGACGAAGTTCATCGGCACCGAGGGCTGGGTCCGCATCTGGCGCGGGGGCATCGATGCCGAGCCCAAGTCGCTGTTGACATCCAAGATCGGGCCCAACGACGTGCACCTGGTCGAAAGCAACAACCACTACCAGAACTTCATCGACGCGGTCAAATCGCGCAAGCCGCCGGTCAGCACGCTGGAAGACGCGGTACGCAGCGACCTCATCAGCCAGTTGTGCAATATCGCCGTGCGGGTGAAGCGCAAGATCACCTGGGACCCCAAGCAAGGGACCATCGTGGGCGATGCCGAAGCGGCCCGGCTGATGCACCGCGACATGCGGGCGCCGTGGAGCTTGTAGCCGGTCGTGCCGGCTCGCGGCCCAGCTTTCCGGTGGCCACGCACCCGATAGGCCGCACCTTCGTGGTGGCGTTGCGCCATGAGGCGGTCGGCCCGGGCGCCCCGCGCGCCGCCTCCGTTGTGGATGGCGCAGCGCCGCCGAGCCGGCAAAAAACGAGCTACGTCCCCGTTTCCATCTCGAATTGCAGGCGTTTCAGCATTTGCACCGGAACGCGCTTGCTTACACCCAATTTCTCAATGCCAACGACGTTGTCATTGGCCTCATAGTCCAGAATAACGCCTGGTTTGGTCTCCTCGGACTCAATAATAGCTGATTCATCGAGCCGGAAGTATAAAGCATCATTCTTATGGTCCACCTTCAGCCTCACCGCAGCCTCCTTATCCTGCGGTCGAAAAAGGCCGTTACGATACGCTGCGGGCGGACATCCGGATTCACCACGACACACAAGAATCGTCCTCCGTGCTGTTCCATCGCCCTTATATAAATGGGCGGTTCCATCATCCATGAGTTGCTTTCTATCAGGGTCTTGAACGGCCAGTTCCACCTACTCCTCCTGGATATTTCGCTCTTTGAGCATATCACGAGCATGTTCTGAGAAGGCATGATCGATCGCCCGGCACCTCTGGTGACAAGGTCCTGAACCCGCTGATCTTCTCCAATTCTACCGGGCTGGCGTACCGGGCGCAGCACGGCCGGTTAGACGGGCACGGGCCGGCCGCGGCGCACGGCGTCGATCAAGCGTTCCAGGTGTGCCAGGGCGTGGGCCGCGCGGGCGGAATCGTGCGCTTTGGCGGCTTGTTCCAGCTCCGCAGCCCGGTCGGTCATCCTCGGGTAGCCATAGCTTCCCCCCGCACGTTTGAGGCGGTCCGACTGGCGGGCCAATTCGGTAAGGTCGCCGCGCTGGAGCGCCTCGGCCATGGCGGCTAGGCTCTCGGGCAGCCGGGCGATGAACTCGTCCAGGATGTCGCCAAGGTCCGGATCGTCGGCCAGCGTGCTGGTGATGGGCTCCAAGGCCCAGCGGCTTTCATCCGATCGGCCAGCCGTCTTGGGCTGGCCGGCTGTAGCGCTGGTCGAGGCGCCGGGCGCCTGCGGCGAAAGCGGTGCCGGCCGGCGGTCCACCGTGTCGGCAGGCCGCTGGGGCGACTCCGAAGGCGGACCTTCGGCGCTTTGGGCACGATACGCGCGCACACAAGCCAGGAGCTGGGCGTGATCGATGGGCTTGGGCAGATGCGCATCGAAACCGGACTGCCTGCATTGGCGCTGGGTTTCCTCCAGCACGTCGGCCGAGAGGGCCACGATCGGCCCCGTGTACCCCTGGGAGCGCAGCAGGCGCGTGGCATCGTCGCCGCCCATTTCCGGCATGTGGAGGTCCATCAGCACCAGGTCGAACGGCTGCTCGAGGGCGGCCTGGACGGCCTGCCGGCCGTTGTCCACCAGGTGCACTTCGGCCCCCACCCGCGCGAGCAACCGGCGGATCAACTGCTGGTTGTCGCGGTTGTCCTCGGCCACCAGGACCCGCATTCCCGCCAGCGTGGCGGCGCCGGGCGGCTCAGGGGTCGGCACCGATGCGGAAGGCGATGGCGGCTCCCCGGCCGCAGCGGCTGGGCCGCTGGGCACGCGGCAAGGCAGAACGATGGTAAATACGCTTCCCTGGCCCGGCGTGCTTTGCACCGTGATTTCCCCGCCCATCAGCTCGACGATGTGGCGGCAGATGGCCAGCCCCAGCCCGGTGCCGCCGTACTGGCGGGTGGTGCTTTCGTCGGCCTGGGTGAAGGCCTCGAAGAGCCGC
>JBBIQF010000387.1:5851-6421 GCA_037442445.1 Planctomycetaceae bacterium | reverse complement strand
AACGCCGCCACCCAAGGGCTGCATCTGGTGATCGATCGGTTCTTGCGGACCTACGGGGCCGCTTAGCCGGCCTGTTGGAACCAGGCGCCAGAGCTGCCCGGGCCGCAGGCGACTCGCTTGCCGACGGGCCCCTTTGGGCCCGGCGCCCGATGCTCCGGTGGGCCGGCCGCTCCGGTGCGCCGGCCCCTCCGGTGCGCCGGCGCCCAACCGACCGGCCGGGTGCCGCCGCTTCTTCCCCTACTTGCGGCCGGTATTGGGTGCTTATAATGAATCGGCTCATCGGTCGAGGGCTTTGCTATGCTGCTCTACATCGTCCGCCATGCCTGGGCCGAGGACCCCGATAACCAGCGATGGCCCAACGACGAGTTGCGTCCCCTGACCGATAAGGGGGCCAAACGTTTTCGGCAGTTCGTCCGTGCATTGGCCCGGCAGGGGTTTTCCCCGCAACTGGTGGTTACAAGCCCACTGGTTCGGTGCCGCCAGACGGCCGCCCTGATTGCCGAGGAAGTGCCCAGCCGGCCAACGGTGGTTTCCCGGCCGGAGTTGGCCCCCGGCAGCGACGCCTCGGGG
>JBBIQF010000387.1:0-5826 GCA_037442445.1 Planctomycetaceae bacterium | reverse complement strand
CGCTCCAAAGGGTTAGACCAGATCGCCTGGGTGGGACATGCTCCCGATGTGGGCCAATTGGCCGCCCGGCTGATTGGCGAACCCTGTGCGGCTATCCATTTTTCCAAAGGGGCCATCGGTGCCATCGAGTTCGATGGCAGCCCGCGGGAAGGCCGCGGTGAACTCCAGTGGCTGGTTACCGCCAAGCTGCTGGGCATCTGAAATAGTACCGGCGGGGTAGCTTTCGGCCGGGGTTCGGTTCTCTTGCAACCCCGGGGCCACGACGGAGCGTGGCCCTCCATGGGCGGGGGGCTTTTGACCAGGGCTCGGTCCTTTTGCAACCCCGGGGCCACGACAGAGCGTGGCCCTCCATGGGCCGGATGGCCTTCGACCCGCGTTTGGTTTTTTGCGCCCCAGCGGGGCTGAATCGCCGGTGCACGGTTGCCGATATTTTTGCAAGGTTAACCTTGCAATATATAACCAACTGTCCTATAATGTCTTGCGCCGAGGGATAGGCCGTCGGGCGGCCTCCCAAGGCGTTGCCGCAGGGGGGAGTGCGGTTTACAATTGCCGCGGAAGTAGGCGGGACCATATGCATGGGGGTTACTGTTCCACTGATATAGGGGAACAGGCCTCCTTGCGGGCAGTATGGCGGGTTGATCGTGGTTTGCCGCCGGGAGGCGGCCCGGCCCGCGCGGAAGCCTCGGTTTGCCAGGAAGCACAAGATGTTGGCCGACCAAGACGAAATCTACCAGGACCGCATTCTGGAGCATTACGAAGAGCCTTACCACCGCGGCTGGTGCGAGCACTGCACCCACTGCCACGAAGATCGGAATCCGCTGTGCGGCGATCGGGTGGTGATGAGCCTGTGGATCGACGATCACGGCACGCTCCGCGAAGTGTACTTCGATGGCGAGGGGTGTTGCATCAGCCAGGCGGCCGCGTCGATGCTGGTCGAGCGCTTTGACGGAAAGAGCGTGGACGACGTCCGCCGCTTCACCGCCCAGGATATGCTCGACTTGTTCGGGGTGAAGCTCACGCCTGCGCGCCAGAACTGCTGCTTGCTTCCGTGGCGGGTATTGCAGGCGGCGATCTATTCGCCCGTAGAAGGCTGCGCCGGAGCGTCCGGCGGCGAGGAGCCGGCCCCCAATGTCTGCCACTGAAACCTCGGCGGCCGCGGCCCGGCCGCTGGACCCGGAACGCTACCGCGCCGATTTCCCTATCTTTGCCGAGGGGACGCGCAACGGCCGGCCGCTGGCGTATCTGGACAACGCCGCCACGACCCAGCATCCCCGCCAGGTCATCGAGGCCATCGCCGGCGCCTACCAGCGCTACTATGCCAACGTGCATCGGGGCATCCACTGGCTGGCCGACCGCACCACCGAACTGTACGAGGCCGCCCGCGACAAAGTCTGCCAGTTCCTCAATGCGGCCCAGCGCGAGGAAATCGTGTTTACGTCCGGGGCCACGGCCGCCATCAATCTGGTGGCCCGCAGTTGGGGCGATGCCAACCTCCGCCCGGGCGATGGGATTCTCGTCTCCGAAATGGAGCACCACTCGAACCTGGTGCCCTGGTACCAGTTGGCCCAGCGGACCGGCGCCGTGGTGCGGCACCTGCCGCTATCGGACGATGGCCGGCTGGACCTCGGCCAGCTCGACCGGCTGCTGGAGGCACGGACCCGGCTGGTGGCCATCACCGCGGTATCGAACGTGCTGGGCACCATCAACCCGGTGGAGGAGGTCATCCGCCGGGCGCATGCCGCCGGTGCGGTGGTGCTGGTCGACGGCGCGCAGAGCGTGCCCCACATGCCCACCGACGTGGTGGCGATGGACGTCGATTTCCTGGCCTTCAGCGGGCACAAGATGCTGGGGCCTTCGGGGATTGGTGTCCTGTACGGCAAGCGGCAACTCTTGGAATCGATGCCGCCTTTTTTGGGCGGCGGCAGCATGATCCGGGAAGTGACACTAGAGGGGTTCGAGCCGGCCGACGTTCCCGCCCGCTTCGAGGCGGGCACCCCGCCCATCGTGCCGGCCATCGGGCTGGGGGCCGCCCTCGATTACCTGGCCGGCATCCCTCGCCAGGCCATCGCCCGGCACGAGCGGATGCTGACCCAAATGGCCCACGAACGGCTCGGCGGCATCGATGGCGTCCGCCTGCTGGGGCCAGATCTGCACCATAAGGCGGGGATCGTCAGCTTCGTATTGGACCGCGTCCACGCCCACGACGTGGCGCAGATTCTCGATCGGCACAACGTGGCGGTGCGGGCAGGCCATCACTGCGCGATGCCGTTGCACAAGCGCTTGGGCGTGGCGGCCACGACCCGGGCCAGCTTCTACTTCTACAACACCCCGGCCGAGGTCCAAGCCCTGGCCGAAGCCGTCCAGCACGCCCGCCAGGTCTTTAGCCGGCGGCGATAGGCCTCCCGGCCGCTGGGGGGCCGCATCCGGCGCACCGCAGGATGGGCCTCTTGCGTAACCCTTGCTGCCGTTTCCCGACCGCCAAAGCCGAGCCCCGCCGCCGAAAGCCAACCGCACAGGCAGGCACAGGAACGTTCGCTTGGCGAGGGCCTGGGTGCAGCGAGGCCCGCATATCCCATAAGGCCGCTATATCCGGACCGATGTTTTGACCCGTGATGGGGTATGGCCTATAGGTATGTATGGGCCTGCGCGGTGCCTTGCCGAGCGCCCTGGGCGCGACCGGGCGGGGGGAACTTTCGCGCAGGGGTTTCACGCCTACTGCTGCCGCCGCCGAGTGCGGACCATGGAAGACCCGGCCAATCTGGTGCCTCCGGAAAGCCCGCTGGACGAGGCCTTTGCCGAGACCATCCGCGTGCAGCAGTCCCGCGCCTGGGAACTGTTGGCCGCACACCGGCAGCGGCTCGATCAGGCCCAGAGCCTCATCGGCGGGCTGGTGGACCGCTTGGCCGAACAGCTCGAAACCGAGCGCCACACCGCGGCCCTGCGCGAGGAAGAGCTGGCCCAGAAGGCCGCTGACCTCCAGCGTCGCGAGGAATCGCTGCGGGCACTGGACGGCACCCTTCACGCCCGGCTAGAGGAATGGCAAACGGCCCAGTCGGCCGCGGCCGAACAATTCCGCTCGCTGGCCGAACAGTTGGCCGCCCGATTGGCCGAACTGCAATCCCTTTCCGCGGCCCAGCCAGGCGATTCCGGCTCGCCCGATGCAATCCCCCCAGCCACGGCCGAGCATATCCAAGCGTTAGAGCAGCGCGCGCAGGCGGCGATCCAGCGCCAAGCGGAACTGGCGGCCGAACTCGAACGCCTCCGCCAGCACGCCGCCGAACTCGAAGCGCAACAAGACGCCACGCAGGCGCGCCACGCCGAGCTGGCCGCCGAACTGGCCGAAGTCCGCACGGCGTGGGAATCGGCCCGGTCGGCCTGGGACGCCGAGCGCAACGACCTCCAGCGCCGCCTCCAGGCACTGGGCGACGAAATCGAATCGTGGCGGCAACGATACGCGGAGGCCCACGGTGCCGAAGAGTCGACCCGAACCCGGCAGGCCGAACTGCTCGCCGAGATCCAATCCGTGCGCCAGCGCCACGAGGCCCTAGCCGGTGAACTGGCCCAGGCGCAGGCCCAGCTCCAGGAGGCGCAGGCGCAGCGGGAAGCACTTGGCCAGGAGCAATCGCGGCTCCAGAGCGAGCTGGCCGAGGCCCGGCGCCAGGCCGCCGCCCTAGCCGGGCAATTGGAGGCGGCCGCGGAGCGGGAAGCCGCCTGGCGAGCGCAAAGCGAGCAGTCGGCCACCCGGCAGCGGGAAGTGGTGAGCGAGTTGGCCAGTGCCAAAGCCGCCTTGGCCGACTGCCAGGCCGAGCTGGACGTGTTGCGCGTTCGCCAGGAGCGGTTGGAAGGCGAGTTGAAGTCGCTCCGCCTGGCCGAGGCCGACTTGGTGCTCCAGCGGGACCGGCTAGAGGCGGAGCGGGCCGAGACCCTGGCCCAGTTGGAGGCATTGCGCAAGCATCATGCCGAGATCAGCAAGGAGCTGGTCGAGGCGAAAGTCCGAGAGGCCCAAGGCGAGGCCGAGTTGGAAGCCGCGCGGGTTCGCGAGTCGGCACTGGCCGAGGAGCTTCAGGGGGCGCGGGCCAAGCAGGCCGACCTCTTGGGACAGCTCGAAGCCCACCAGCGACGCCAGAAGGAATTGGAGGCCGAACTGGAGGCCGCGCGTGCCCGCCACGGCGAGTTGGCCGCCGAGTTGGCCGAGGCCTACCGCCGACCCGAGCAGGCGGCGCAGGCGGCAGCGGCGGCTCCGGAGCCAAGCGAACTGGAAACCCTCCGCCAGGATCGCGACGCTTTGATGGCCCGGTTGGCCGAGGCCGAGCAAAGGATTGCCGGCCTGCTCCAGCGCCTGGCCGATGCCGAGGAAGCCCTTCAGTCTGCACGCGGGGAAGCGGCCTCGGGCGAGCAGGAGGACTTTCGGCGTCGCTACGAGATGGCGCTTGAGGACGTGCGCGAGCTGCGGGCCAAGGTCGCTGCTTTGGAAGCGCAACTGGCCTCCGCACCGGGGCAATCGGCCGCGGGTGCCCTGGATTGGGAGGCGCAAAAGCGCCGCATCCTGGCGGCCCTGGAGGCCGAAGGCACCGAGCTTAGTGCCGAGGACCAGGCGCGGCGGCTCCAGATCGAGGACGTGCTGCGGGCCACCGAGCAAGCCGTGGCCCAAAAAGACCGCGAAATCGCCGAACTCCGGCAGTTGCTCGAGGATCAAAGCAAGAACTTGGGGAGCGTGGCCGTGGGTGCCGCCGCCCTGGGCCAGTTGCTCGACAACGACGCCATCATCCGCGAGGAGCGCGAAAACCTCCGCAAGCTCCAGGAGGAATGGCGGGAGAAGCTGCGGCAGGCGGAGGTCGAGATCGCGGTGGAGCGGGCCAAGCTGGCCCGCCAGCGGGCCGAACTCGAAGAACGCCTGCGCGAGTTGCCCGAAAAGGCCGCCTCGGGGGCCCCGCCCGAGAAATCCGACAAGCCGGCCCGCGGCCGGTGGCTGAGCCGGCTGGGCTTGGCGGATACCGAGAAGCCGTAAGGGTTTCTTGAACCGGGGCCCGGATCGGCGGGGGCACTCTTGACAAATCGGTCAGCAATGGTAGGCTAGGGGGTTGATACTGAGACTGATTCTCAGTATTATCCGGCCAGCACGGCGCACCGCGCAAACGCTACCGTCGCGGTAGACTTCCGCCGGCCCCGGCCGCCGATTCCTTCCCCAAACCTCCCTACCTAGAGAACTCGCATGATAAAGGCGTTTCGTCCATATCTCGGCGTACCGCACCGCGGATTCACGCTGGTGGAACTCTTGGTGGTGATGGCCATCTTGGGCGTTCTGGTGGCGCTGCTGTTGCCCGCCGTCCAGGCCGCACGCGAAGCCGCCCGCCGGGCCCACTGCGCCAACAACCTCCGCCAGATCGGGCTGGCGTTGCACAACTTCGAGTCGCAGATGCGGCAGTTTCCGCCCGGCGGCCGGGCCGCTCTGCCCGATGCTTCCGGCCAGATCAGCTACTGGTCGGTGCAGGCCCAAATTCTGCCGTTTCTGGAACAGGCCAATCTCGGGTCCCACATCGACTTCACCCAGAGCTACGACCTGGCGACTAACATCAATCTTGGGGGCGGCGTGGTGGCCAAGCTCTCGGCTGCCCGGGTGCCCACTTACCTCTGCCCGGACGAACTCCGGGACCAGGTGCGGTATGAAAGCGGTGTCCCCACGCACTACCCAATCAACTACGCGGTCAACCGAGGCGTGTGGCTGGTACACGACCCGCGGACCCAGGCGATCGGGGAGGGCGCATTCGGCATGGGCCAGGCCTTGGGGCCGGCCGACTTCCGCGACGGATTGAGCCAGACCGTGGC
>JBBIQF010000386.1:5876-6430 GCA_037442445.1 Planctomycetaceae bacterium | reverse complement strand
CTCCGAGATCGCCCTGGCCATGGCGCACGGCCTGGGCCTGAAGGCCATCGCCAGCACGGTCCACCCCTATCCCACGCAGGCCGAGGCCATCCGCAAGGTCGGCGACCTCTACAATCGCTCCCGCCTGACGCCGCTGGTTCAGTCGCTATTTCGCACCTGGTTCCGCTGGAACCGCTAAACAAGTAGCATTTGGAGTTGCCAGTCATGGCCGCTACAGCAATGCCCGGAAGCAACGGCCGGGAAGCCGCCGTGGCGAGGCGCTATTCGGCCGCCGCGCAAAGACGCGAATCGGCGCTGTGCTGCCCCGTTGCCTACCGCGGCGAGTACCTGGAGCCGATTCCCGAGGAGGTTCTCGAGCGCGATTACGGCTGCGGCGACCCCACGCCGTACGTGCACGCCGGAGAGACGGTCTTGGACCTCGGCTGCGGCAGCGGCAAGGTCTGTTACATCCTTTCCCAGGTCGTCGGCCCCCAAGGCCGCGTCATCGGCGTGGACTGCAACCCCGAGATGCTCGACCTCGCCCGGCGCTATCGCGACGCCGTGGCCCGGCGCAT
>JBBIQF010000386.1:1154-5842 GCA_037442445.1 Planctomycetaceae bacterium | reverse complement strand
CCAGGACCTCGCTCTGGACCTGGAGCTGCTCGCCGGGCAGACGCGCGGGCTGGCGATCAACAGCCCCCAGGATTGGCTTGCGCTGCGGCAGATCGAGCAACGGCTGCGGCATGCGCAACCCATGGTCCCCGACCGCTCGGTCGATTGCGTGGTCTCCAACTGCGTGCTCAACCTGGTCCGCCCGGAGGACCGCCGGCAAATGTTTGCGGAGATTTTCCGGGTGTTGAAGCCGGGCGGCCGGGCCGCCATCAGCGACATCGTCGCGGACGAGGACGTGCCGGAACACCTCCGCAACGACCCGGACTTGTGGTCGGGTTGCATTTCCGGGGCATTCCGGGAGGATGCGTTCCTCGACGCGTTCGCCGAGGCCGGCTTCTACGGCATGACGATCGCCGCCCGCCAGGCCCAGCCCTGGCGCACCATCGAAGGGATCGAATTCCGCTCGCTGACCGTCGTGGCGTATAAGGGCCAGCAGGAGGCGTGTTGGGAGCGAAATCAGGCCGTCATCTACCGGGGCCCCTTCAAGAAGGTCGAGGACGACGACAGCCACGTGTACTATCGCGGCCGCCGCATGGCGGTATGCGATAAGACGTTTCGGCTACTGCAACAGGCCCCCTATGCGGGGATGTTCGAGTTCATCCCGCCGCGCGAGGCGGTGCCCCCGGAAAAGGCAAAGCGGTTTGATTGCAGCCGGCCCAAGTTCCGCCATCCGCGAGAGACCAAAGGTGAAGGATATGACGCAACTACAGAACATTTCGGGACCTGCATCGAGGGCGGCCCTTGCTGTTGAGTCCTCGCCCCCCGCGAAGCGGCCTTTGCGCGACAAGAGCAGCGACCCGCGCTGGCTTCTCACCCCCGAAGGGTCCCCCCGCGGCTACATCGAAACCGCGTCGCTGGCCGAGTTGTGGTTCCACACCGGCACCGCCTGCAATCTGTCCTGCCCCTTCTGCCTGGAAGGATCGAAGCCGGGCGACCGCCGCATCGAGTTCCTCACGCTCGAAGATGTGAAGCCCTACATCGCCGAAGCGCTGGAGCTGGGTGTGGAGCGGTTCTCGTTCACCGGCGGCGAGCCGTTCGTCAACCGCTGGTTCGTCGCGATCCTCGACTACGCGCTGGACCACCGCCCGTGCTTCGTCCTGACCAACGGCACCCGGCCGCTCCGCAAGCGGTTGCCGGAGATCGTCAAGCTGAAACGCAAGCCCAATCCGCTGGCCTTCCGCGTGAGCCTGGACTATCCCGACCCGGCCAGGCACGACCAATCCCGGGGCCAGGGGAACTTTCGCATGGCCCTGGGTAGCGCAAGCCTGCTTCATGCGGAGGGCTTCGCCGTGGCAATCGCCCGGCTCATGACCCCCAACGAGGATTCCACCGCCGTGGATCGCAGCTACGCACCGTTTTTTCTCGAAGCCGGGCTGCCCCAGGACCTGCCGATCGTGAAGTTCCCCGATTTTCTTCCGCCCGGCGCGATCGCCCACGTGCCGAACATCACCGAGAATTGCATGGTGACCTATACCACGGCAAAACAGCGAGCGGAGTTTATGTGCAGCTATAGCCGGATGGTCGTCAAAAAGAACGGGCGCTGTGGGGTCTATGCCTGCACGCTGGTGGACGACGATGCGGATTTCGACCTCGGCAGCACGCTCAAGGAAAGCCTCCGCGTCCGCGTGCGCCTGAAACATCACCGCTGCTATTCGTGTTTTGCGTACGGCTCCACCTGTAGCGGCGGGGGCACGCCATGAGACTGGCGCTCTTGTCATTGGCGGCGTTCGCACTGGCCTACGCCAATGGCGCGAACGACAATTCCAAAGGCGTGGCCACGCTGCTGGGCAGCGGCACCGCGGACTACCGGCGGGCCTTAGCATGGGCCACGCTGTGCACGGTTTTGGGTTCCTTGGCGGCCATGGCCCTCGCAGGCCAGGTGTTGCAGAACTTCAGCGGGCGGGGTCTGGTTGACGATCGCCTTGCCGGCAGCCCCCAATACCTTGGAGCGGCCGGGCTGGGCGCCGGCTTGACGGTCCTGCTCGCCACCCGGGCGGGGCTGCCGATCTCGACCACGCACAGCCTCGTCGGCGCACTGGTCGGGGCCGGCTGGGCGGCCGGCTCTTCCGTCAACACAGGCAAACTCGCAATCGTTTTCTTTGCCCCCCTGCTGGGAACGCCGCTTCTCGCTGGTGGCGCCGCCGCAATCGGTTACCGACTGCTTCACCGCGCCAGGCTGGGCCTGGGCGTGAGCGAGCACACCTGCCTGTGCGCAGGCGGGAAAACCCTGGCGGTCGTGCCGGCGGGTTGCTGCGCGGCCACCTTGGAATCCTCCGGGCCACGCAGTGTCCTCCTGGCAGATACCGCTTTCTGCCGCAGCCGCTACGCGGGGCGCGTCCTCGGCATCGAGGCATCGGCCGCCCTCGATGGCGCGCACTACCTCTCCGCCGGCGCCGTGAGCTTCGCACGCGCTTTGAACGACACGCCGAAAATCGCCGCGGTGGTATTTGTGGCTCCGCTTTTCGGCCATTTGGGAAGCACCCTTGCCGTGGCCTTGCCCATGGCCCTGGGAGGCCTCCTCAGCGCCCGGAGGGTGGCCGAGGTCATGAGCCGCAAGATCACGCCCATGAACCCCGGCCAGGGGTTTGTTGCCAATCTGGTCACCAGCCTGATTGTGGTGGGGGCGAGCCGCTTCGGAATGCCGGCCTCCACGACCCACGTCGCCTGCGGCGCCCTGTTCGGGATCGGCGCGGCCACGGCTCAGGCCCGGCCGCGCATCATCGCCGCGATCGTTTTCGCCTGGGTCGCGACCCTCCCGCTGGGTGCCGTGCTCGGGGCGTTGAGTTTTCGTATCCTTGTTTGCCTGTGAGTCCGCCGCAACCCCCTCGGTGATTACCGCGCCGTGAAACAACGCCTGATCATCTTCACCCGGTTCCCGGAGCCCGGCAAGGCGAAGACGCGGCTCATCCCCGCGCTGGGAGCCCGCGGCGCCGCCCGACTTCAGCGCGACCTCACCCGGCACACGCTGGCGCAGGCTGGCCGGCTCCGCCATTTCTGCCCCGTGTCGCTGCGGTACGAAGGGGGCAGTCGAGAGAAAATGGCCGCGGCGTTCGGCAATGGCTCTTCGTACCGCGAGCAAGGTCCGGGGGACCTGGGCTGCCGCATGGCGCGCGCCTTCGCCGACGCGTTCGACCAGGGCTTCGAACGAGTGGTCATCATCGGTGCCGACTGCCCGAAAATCACGCCGCAAGTCCTCTGCCAGGCGTTCGACCGACTCGCCTCGTGCGACCTCGTACTCGGGCCGGCGGCCGACGGAGGATACTATTTGATCGGCTTGCGGCGCCCCGCCCCGGCCGAGCTTGCACGCCTTTTCTCGGGCATTGCCTGGGGCAGCGACAGGGTCCTGAACCAGACCCTTTGCCGCGCCGCAAATCTTTCCCTCAGCGTCTTCCGCCTCGAAATGCTTTCTGACGTCGATCGGCCAGAGGACCTGGCCGTGTGGCACCGCGTCTGGCGTGCTCCGAGCGCCGCGGAACGCATCTCCATCATCATTCCCGCCCTGAACGAAGAAAAATACCTGCGAGACACTCTGCGCAGCATCGAAGGCGCCGCCAACGTGGAAACGATTGTCGTCGACGGCGGGAGCCGCGACGGCACGGCTGAGATCGCCTGCCAGGCCGGCTGCCGCGTACTCCGTTCGCCCCCGCCTCGCGCGTTACAGATAAACGCGGGCCTCCAGCGCGCCAGCGGCGCGATTTTCTTATTTCTCCATGCCGATACCCGTTTGCCTGCGCACTTCGACGAAAGTATTCGGCGGGCGCTAAACAAGCCTCGCGTGGCCCTCGGGGCCTTTGAGCTGCGGATCGACGGCCGGCAGCCCGCACTCCGCTGGATCGAATGGGGCGTCAAGCTCCGCTCGCGGTGGCTGCGTATGCCCTATGGCGACCAGGCCCTGTTCCTCACAGCCGACGCCCTCCGCGCCGCCGGTGGCTATCCGATCCTGCCCATCATGGACGACTTCGAACTTGTCCGCCGCCTGCGCCGGCTCGGCCGGGTGGTGATCCTCCCGTCTGCGGTGACCACTTCGGCCCGCCGCTGGCAAGTTCTCGGTCCCTGGCGGGCCACCTGGATCAACCAGAAAGTGATCGCGGGCTATTATTTTGGCGTGCCTCCCGATCGGCTGGCGCAATGGTTCCGGGCCGATGACCGGCCCAATAGCGACCGCAGTTAATATGAATCTCGATTGTAAAGCAAGACCCGGCGTATAAAGTGTTCGGGAGAAAGGAGCGTGCAACACCATGCATACAGAACCTCGCGGAATACAAAAGGCCATCGCCACCGCGCCACGCCAGGCGGCGGCAGCCGGCGTTGCCGCCCCCTGCGGTCCTGGCGGCCTTGTGGCCTGGCTGGCCTTGATTTTCGCCTTCGCCGCGGCGATTGTCCCCAACCTCGCTTGTCCGGCGTGCCTGCCCGCCTATGCGGGGCTCCTCAGCTCTTTGGGGCTGGGGTTTTTCGTCCCGTTCCTTACCCAGACCCGGTATTTGCTGCCGCTAACCCTGCTCGCTTTCTTGGTGGCGCTGGCAGCACTGGCGTTTCGCGCGCGCCGGCGGCACGGCTACGGCCCACTGGGCGTGGGGCTTGTGGGCACGGGGCTCGTGATGGCCGGCAAGTTCGTGCTGGCAGAATCCGACCCAGTGGTTCTTGCGGGC
>JBBIQF010000386.1:0-1144 GCA_037442445.1 Planctomycetaceae bacterium | reverse complement strand
TCTGGTTGGGGCCTCGGTATGGAACTCCTGGGCGAGACGGCTTCAATCTCCGCCGAGACGGCTTCAATCTCCGAAGTGCGCCTCGTGCGAAAAGCAAGACGGCGGGCACGATGAAATGACCGAGCCCGGAACATGAGCCGATACGAATATCGGCCTTCCGGTGCCTCCCGCTTGAGGGCGGCATTCGCCTTGCACTGGTTGGGGACCCACCAACGGCGCTGGCCAGGGAAAGCCCTTTTGCTCGCCGCCGGCTCACGGCCCTTGAAGGCCCGATAGGGCCCGGAAGTAGTGCCAGACCTTCTTGGGCGAGCCGTCGTAGTGCCGCAGCCCCAAGCCAAGGTGGGTCCGCTGCACGACAAAACCGGTAACGCTCGATTCCGGCAGGTCGTGCAGAAAGGCCCAGTTGACGAACTCTAGGCGCAGGCCCTGGGTGAGCTCCAGAAAGCGGACGAGAAATTCGACCTGCTCGTCTTCGCTGCCACCCTGCGCGGGATCGCTGCTCCAGGCAATCTCCGTGAAAGCCAGAGGCGTCTTGGTGTGCCTGCCCAGGCGCGCGTAGTAATCGGCCGGCATATCGTGGGGCCGGGCGTACCTTTTCCAGGGATATGTGGTCACGCCCAATACGTCGTAGCTGCCCGCAAGCTTCTCGAGCAGATGGAGCCGCGGCTCTCCCGGCAAGTCGACCAACTGGGAGTAGGAGACGACCACCAGCACTTTCGTCGTGGGCGAAACCGCTTTGACGGCTTTGTAGACCTCGTGTTCCAGCGCGGCGAGGTCGTCGAAGGCGCGGGCACCGAGCCATTCGTACACGCTGTTGACCTCGTTGCCGATGGAGAAGTACGCGGGCCGAAAGCGCGCGGCCACTTGCCGCGCTTCCTCGCACATGCGCGCGACGAATTGCGGCTCGGCGAAATCGCGGCTTGCGGAGCCATCGTTCCGCACCACGCCCTTGCCCGGGCGGACGGTCCAGGGATTCAGATTCACCACCGGCACAAGGCCCAGGTCGCAGATCGCCTCGTAGGTGGTCTTCTTGGCCACCGGGTTCTGTTGCGCCAGCTTCTTGTACAGCCCGATCCCATTGGGTTGTACCCAAAACATGCTCACCGTGCCCACTTGCTTGCTGAGCACTTAGGCAGCCGCCGGG
>JBBIQF010000385.1:0-6435 GCA_037442445.1 Planctomycetaceae bacterium | reverse complement strand
GTTGCATCCAGCGATCGGCCCATTGGCGGGCCTGGGCCGGGTCCACCTTCTCGTAACACTGGTTGAGTTCCTTGAACTCCACGCGAAGCACCTTGGTACCGAAGACCTGCTGGATGGCCTCGGCCGTGGCCCCCCACCCGCCCCCCACCGAAAGGACGCTGCTTTTGCGGAGCCTGGCCAGGCCCTCGGCCGGGCCGCCCGCCTGCACCGGATCGGGCGTGCACACCAGGTCGCCAGCCGGTTTGGTGCTCTTCTTGCGCGAGGCCAGCACGGCCTCGACAAAGGCCTGCGGGGTGCCGCCGGGCTGCTTGAGGATCTCGAAGCAGCGTGCCGCATCGGCCAGGTCTTCGATGCGCGAGGAGGAGATGCCGCCGACCGCCTGTTTCTGCCGCCGGGCCGCCGAGTACGCGATCAAGAATTCGCCCGAGCCGGCATACAGGTCGTCGGCGAAGATCGTGGGCTTGCCGCTGGCGGCGATGGCCTGGGGCACGCCGACCCAGCACGACATGAGGACCACCAGGTAGCCGTCGATCCCCTTGTCCTTATCCTCCTCGAGCAGCTTGCGGGCCTGATCGGCATTCTGGAGCGTAACGGGCAGGAACTCGATGTTCGGGCACAGTTCCATCAGTTTCTGCGTGATGCGCTTCTTGGGCGGCTCGAAGTCGTAGCCGATGTTGGGCCAGATGGGGCCCGTCGACGGCGTGTGCGAGAAGACCAGGCGGACACGCGGTTTGGCCGCTTTTGCCCCCGCCGTAGCCGGCGCCGCCGACACCTTGGCTCCCGCAGCCAGGCCCAGTGTGGCCCCCGTCGCGCAGGCGGCACAGCCGGCCAGGAACGCACGCCGGCTCAAGGGGCACCCGCCGCAACCCGAACGCTGTTGGCGAAACGGTCGATCCATAACTCGATCCTCCCGGAATAATGGTCACTGCTTCACTTAGGATAGGCCGTTGCGTCGCGTGGCACAAGAAGCGGCTGGTCTATGGGGGCGGGCGGTGCGGGAGGAAACCGCGCAAAGCCCCTTGGGGCCGAGTTCGGCCCTTCGGTGCGCCGCGGGAATTACGCAACTGCGGCTTGCGATAATGGTGCCGGGCGGTGCGGCTCGCTTCCCAAACCATCCGGGCCACGCTATTCTTTTTGGATTACGGGTTGTGCTCTGTGGTTGTCATCCCTCGAGGAGTTGCTTATCCATGGCAGCAGTGGTTGATGCCGAGAAGTGCTCCGGGTGCAGCGAATGCGCCAATGCATGCCCCTCGGACGCGATCAAGATCGATGACGGCAAGGCCGTGGTGATCGAGGAGAATTGCCTCGACTGCGCGGCGTGCGTCGATGCGTGCCCGAACGAGGCCATCAGCGTGCCGTAGTGGCCGGCCTGCTTTGGCCGGCGCACGCCCGGCCCTGCCTGGCGTGACCGAACCCCGAGCGGGCTGCCGCGAGGCGGCCCGCCCTCGTTTCTTGGCCAGTCTGGCGATATCCTGGCTTGCGATCCCTTCCCCCCAAAGCGCTCATTCCGGTTTGCCGCTCGGCTTTGGGGGATGCACAACGTTGGAGGACCAGCGCCGATGCCCCCGCGCGCGAACGACGAAGTGATCGAAATCGCCCTTTGCGGCGACCTGACCGAAAACCAGGCCCACCTCTACGAAAGCCTGCTGCAAGTCAAGCCCGGCGGCCAGTGTATCCTGTACTTCGATTCGCTGGGCGGCAGCCCGTACTGCGCCATCGCCCTGGCCACGCTGATCTTGGTCCGCGACCTGTATGCCATCGGGCTGGTGGCCGGCGAGTGCTCCTCGGCCGCTATCCTGCCGTTTGCCGCCTGCCGCCGGCGCCTGGTCACCCCTTACAGCGTCCTGTTGTTCCACCCCATGCGCTGGCAAAGCGAAGAAAATGTCGGCGTGGCTGAGGCCGCCGAGTGGTCCCGCCATTTCAAGAACCTCGAGGCCGAAATGGACGCCTTCCTGGCCGAACTGCTGGGCATCAAGCTCGAGACGCTGCGATCGTGGTGCCGGCCGGGAAGGTATCTCAGCGGGCGGGAGGCGGCCGAGGCCGGCCTGGCCGAGCTGGTGGACCTCAAACCGCTCGACCTCCTCCGCTTTCGCAAGCTCCGCCGCTAACCCCCGGGCAACCCACGCCGCCAACGAGGCCCTTTGCGCCCGAGCGAGTCTCGGCACCGGCCCGACGTGCCAAGCGCACCTTCACCAATCGCCCCTTGGCCATACGGTCCGCCCCGCCACGTCCCGAACCGCCGGGCCACCGCCGAACCGCCGAAACGTTCTGGTCTCTTTCCTTGTGCGCTAGCCTCTGCCCCATCGGCCGGGCTAGAATGCGCGCAGACGTTCCATCCACGCTTTGCGGCAGCTATGGCGGAAAAGCGGCCCGGCACAAGTTCTCGGCGGGAGTTCCTCCAAGGGCGCTCGGCAGTTCGCACCCTGGCCGAGGCCATCCAATCGCACGCGGCCGAAGCGGCATCGGTGCCCGGGGCCGGCACCGTAACGGGCGAGACCTATCTGGTCCGCGTCAGCCGGCGGGCCATGGCGTGCCAATTCGAGGTGCTGTTCAACGCCGGCCAATACGACGATGTGAGCACCAAAGGGGTCGAGGCCCTCCAGCGTGTCGCGGAGCTGGAAGAGCAATTGTCGTTTTTCCGCCCCGAAAGCGAGCTGAACCGCATCAACCGCCAAGCGGCCCTCGAGCCGGTCGAGGTCGAGCCAGGCCTCTTCGGGCTGCTGGAACTGGCCCTCCGGTTATCGGAGGAGACTGCCGGGGCGTTTGACATCACGGCAGCCCCCTTGTGGGAAGCCTGGGGCTTTGCCCGGCGTGCCGGGCGCGTGCCCTCGCCCGAAGCCCTTGCCAAGGCACGCCAAAACGTGGGCAGCCATCTGGTGGAACTGGACCCTGCGCGCCGCACGGTGCGGTTCCGCCGGCCGGGGGTGCGGCTGAACCTGGGGGCCCTGGGCAAGGGATACGCCTTGGACCGAGCGGCCGAGGTGCTCCAGTCCGCCGGCGTCGGGCATTTCCTGTTCCATGCAGGCCAAAGCAGTGTGCTGGCCTGCGGCCATCGGGGGATCGGGCCGGACCCCTCTGCACCGGACGGCCCCGGCTGGACCGTGGGCGTGCGCCATCCCCTTTGGCCCCAGCGGCGCTGGGCCGAACTGCGGCTTTGCGACCGGGCCCTGGGAACCTCGGCACCCACCTTCCAGTCCTTTTGCCATCAGGGCACGCGATACCACCACATCCTCGACCCCCGTACCGGCCAGCCCGCCCAAGGGACCCTGGCCGTGACCGTGGTGGCCCAGACCGCCACCCTGGCCGACGCCCTGTCCACCGCCCTGTTCGTCATGGGGCCCGAGGCGGCTTTGGCCTACTGCCAGGCCCATCCCGAAATCGCCGCACTGATGGTGGTCGAAGGCCGGCGGCCTGGCCAATGCGAAGTCCATGCCGCGGGATTCGGCCCCAACGAGCTGCAGTTCGACCCTACTCGGGTCTAGTTCGGCCAACTAGAATGGCATGGTGGGGCGACACGGCTTGGGCACAGGGCACGACGGGGCGACGCCACGCCGCCGAAACCGGCGGCCGCTGGCTCTGCCACACAGGAATCGACCATGCGCGCTGCGGGCTGGATACGGCGCTTTGCCGCGGGAATCGGCATTTTGGGGATCGCCGCCGGACTGGAACTCTTGGCCGCCGAGTCCAACCCAGCCGGCACCGAACTGCCGCGAACCCCGACCTTGGACAATGCCTTTCGGGCCGAATGGGTCCGGTTCGGCATTTCCTCCGGCCGGGTGGTGCCCACGGGGTATCGCGGGATCAACGTCAGCACCCGGTCTGAAGGCGCTCAGCCGCGGGAGCGCCTGGCGATCCGCATCGGCCTGGCCGATGCCGGCATCCATTACGAACTGAACGAAGCCGACCGGCAACTGGTGCTGGACATTTCCGGGCGCCGCCGCCTGTCGCTGCGGCATACGCCCAAGGGGCAGGCCACCTTTACGGCCGTCCAGTACGAGCAGCCGGCCCAAGGATTGGTGGTCTTGCGGATCGGGGCGGGGGCCGACCAAAAAACTTACCAAGCGCCAAGCCTCTGGCACCTGTTGATCGAGCATCGCGAGGTCTGCCGCCAGTACCTCGTTCCGCTACTGCGGCTCTTGTACCGACAGGGCGACTTGGAGAAGACGGCCACGGAAATCGAAAACGCCTTGCTGGTGCTGGCCCGGGAACGCCGCACGCCGGAGAAAGAGCGCTGGGCCCGCTGGGTGGCTGAGCTGGCCGACCCCAACTTCGCCACGCGCGAGGCGGCCGACCGCCAGCTTCGTCGTGCCGGGCCGATCGTGGTGCCGTTTCTGGAACAGATCGAACCCTCGCGCCTGGACGCCGAGCAGCAGCACCGCATCCGGCGGATCATCGCCGCGCTTTCGGAAAGCTCCGATGCTGCCGATACCCCCGAGCACGTCGCCGCCTGGCTGGCGGGCGACCCGGGAATCTGGCTGGCTTTCCTCGCCCATGCCGACGAATCGGTGCGCCGCCTGGCCGCCGAGCAACTGGCCGGCCTGGTGGGCGAGCCCGTGGCCTTCGATCCCTCGGCAAGCCCCGAGGTCCGCGCTCAGCAGATCGAACAACTCCGCGCCCGGCTGGAGAAATAGCCGCCTGCTTTCGCCAGGCAAGAGTGCCACGGGGCCCGGCGAGGAGAGCATCTCGGCCGGCCTTCGCATCCCCATACTTTGATGGAGGCACCGACCACCATAGTTGGTGGGGCCCCTGCCCAAACACTATGGCCTGCGCAATCGCGCAATGCGAGGGGAGGGCCGCTCCATCCAGGCGGCCTTCGCGAGGTTCCCGCATAGTTCGGCGGGACCGCGATGCGCCGCGTCGGCCCGGTGCTGCAAAGCCCGGCGAGACCGGGCAATTTGATTGACAGGGCAAAATAGGCGGAGTTATACTAGCAAAACCCAAGGTCCCTACTGCACCGGAGCTTCGAGCATTCGCCGCTGGCTGCCGGCGGTCAAAGGAAGGGTCTTCCATGAATCTGGTCGGCAAGATTCTCACCGGGATCATCGCCCTGTTCAGCATCGTCTTCATGACGCTGGTGCTGACCGTCTATGCCACCCACACCAATTGGAAGAAGGTGGCCAAGGACATCGAGACGAAGCTGAACGAGGAGAACAACAAGAACAAGGCCCTCCAGGCCCAGCTCGAGCAGCTCAAAAACGACTACGCCGCCGAGCGCCAGCAACTGATCGATGCCAAAAAGGCCGCCGATACCGAAGTGGACCTGGTCAAGAAGGAACGCGACACCCTCAAAGCCACCCACGAGGACCTGGAAAAGCAGAAGGCCCAGGCCGTTACAGCCCTCGCCGCCCTCTCCGACCGGGCCAAGAGCCTCCAGACCGAGCTGGCCAGCTTGCGCGACGAAGTCCGCAAGGTCGAGCAAGACCGCAACGCCAAGTTCAACGAGATGGTCAAAAAGACCGATGAACTCCACGACCTGGCCAACAAACTGGCCTCGGTCAATCGCGCCAAGACCATGCTGGCCGACGAACTGGCCCGCGCCATGCAAGTGCTCACCAAGTTCGGCCTCAAACCCGCCCCCGAACTCTATGCTGGCGCACCGCCGTTTCCGGTGTTCGGCAAGGTGCTGGCCAACCCGGGCAACGGGCTGATCGAGATTTCGCTCGGCTCCGACGATGGCCTGGCCAAGGGGCACCGGTTGGAGGTGTACCGCATCTCGGCCGATAGCAGCGCCTACCTCGGCCGGGTCGAGGTCGTCAGCACCCAGGTCGAGCGCTCTGTGGCCCGGATTCTGCCGGAGTTCCAAAAAGGCGTCATCCAAAAAGGCGATGACGTGGCCTCCCAACTCCCGTTTACCGGCGTCGCCGCTGCCAAGTAGCACCCCATGGCCGCTGTCTTCCGCAAACCCCAAGCTGACCTCTATACGATGCTCCTGCTGGTGGCCTGGCTGGCCCTGGTCATCGGAGTGGTTGTTCTCTATTTGGAGACGGCCGAGTACGGGTCCCCCCCCTGGGGCTAAAGACCCCTGAGCATGAAACCCAGGGGATGACGGCAGCGGCATATCTGCCGCGAACCGCCGCTCTGTGGGCGTTCGGGTGGGGCGGTTCTTGCACCCCGATTCTTGGCCGGCGGCCTCTTGACGGCCGGCCTCAAAACGTCTATATGTACGATGGGTGGCGGTGCCATCGGCATCATCATGGGCCGCCCAAAAGGGCAAGAAGCGAACTCGGGCCTCATCCGATTCGCTTCCTAACGGGGAAGGTATCCCCACAAGGGGTACCTACCCGGTGGTTTTTTGGGGAATAGTGTAACGGCAGCACAACTGACTCTGGATCAGTTAGTCTAGGTTCGAATCCTAGTTCCCCAGTTGACGCAAGCCACAGCAAGATAAGAGGTTACTGCAACACACGGAATCAGGCCGCCAACCGCCGATTCCGC
>JBBIQF010000384.1:0-6439 GCA_037442445.1 Planctomycetaceae bacterium | reverse complement strand
AGGGCGAACAGCACGTCGTTAGAAGCGAAGCGCCCCGCGCTGGCGGCGATGCGGTACACGCCAGGCGGTGCATCCTTGGGGGGCGGGGACAGCGTGGCCTTCTCCAGGTTCCAGCCCTGCATCTCGATCTTGACGGGTTCCCCGACCCGGCCCCCCAGGGGGAAGATGCTGGTCACAAACGGCAGCTCGCCGATGGTGATGCGATATACGAAGCTTTCGCGCCCGCGGAACAAGGCGTCGGTAATACTCAGCACATATTCGCCGTCCTGCGGAACCTCGAAGTAGATGACCGGGTCGGGATGCGAATAGAAATCGTCGTTATAGGCCACCTCGCGGCCGTTGGCATCGCACAGCTTCAGCACGGCCTGAAACCAGCCGGGCACGCCGTCGGGCACATACGGGATGAGGTCCCGGGCCTTGGTGGCGATGACCAGTCGCTGCCCCTTGGTGGCCGAGAAGCGATAGCGGTTCACTTCGCCGGGGCCCACCTGCCCGTTCATCGTGCAGGGCACCTCGATGCGATACTCTTCTTCCTCCGGGGGCCGGTTCCGCATGGCCAGGTGCTCCCTGCCCAGCACCGGAAGCTGGCAGGTCTTCATGGCCTTGCGCGCGGTTTCGGGCACCTGGCCCACGTAGAAAGGCAGCGGGTTGGAGATGCCCCGCTTGGTCACCACGCGAATCTCCCGCCGGCCGGGCTTGGCGTCCGGGGCCACGGTAACCTCAGCAAACAAGAGTTCGGTCTGCGAACGCACCGCCGGGAAGGGTTCGTATTCCGCGAACCGCTGCTGGATCCGCTGGATGAGCTTCTGTTTGGCCAGGTCTTTTTCCGATAGCGCCGACGGGCTGTTCGGGGCTGCGGTTGCCGAGGTCGTGGTGGCGACGGTTCCCGGCGGGCCGATGGGCGCGGGGAACTCGAACCAGGCCATGCGGGCGGCCAGGGCGTCGTCGACCTTGGTGTCCTTCTTTTGCAGTTCCTGCAACTGCTGCCTGAGCAGGTCGAGTTCCTGGTTGTTCATCACGCGGAAATAATCCACGATCCGCACCGACACGCCTTCGCCACTGACCACCACCTCGGACGGATACATCAGCCCCTGCCCGCCCAAGCGGATGGGGAAAACCGTCCCCTGCTGGCCGCCGGCCGGATAGACGTAGCCGATGTACTGGTTCTGCGCCCAGGCAGGCGACGAAGCGGCCACCAACAGGGCCAGCGCGACCGCAGCAAATCGAAGCTTGTTCATGGTGCGCTCCCGTAACGGATTTAGGGGTTGGGCGTCGGTCACCCCTCACCCCAATAGGCTTGAACTGGTTGTCACGCTGTGCTTGCAGCGGCTGGGCGGCTTGCGCCACTTCCCCGCCGCGCATACCGGACCACAGCCTGCCGCCACGCCCGCCGGGGCAAGGCGGAGGCCTTGCCCCTAAGGCCAGTCCCCGACCTCCACCCCCGGGCGCCGCACCCTTGGCACGGGGGCGCAGGTAACTCGGTTGAAACTACCGCTTCCGGGCGCGGCGCCACGGAGGCGGAATCTAGCGGCGTTCCGCCACGGCGGCGGGCAGGGCGCGGCGCGTGCCGCCCGGCTCACATGATTTCTTCCAACATGCCGGCCGAGGGCATGCCTTCGTTTTCGGTATCCAGCACCCGGGCATCGAGCCCCCACGGGTGGGGCAGCTTGGCATTGGCGTCGATGCCTGCCAGCAGATAGAAGCTGGCCAGCAGGTCGGCGGGATAAACGGGCCGCTGGCCCACCTTCTCGCCTTTTTCGTCCGATGCGCCGACGACATGCCCACCCTTGAAGCCGCCGCCAGCCACCAGCACGGTGAAGACATCTCCGTGGTGATGGCGCCCGCCGTTCCAGGGCGGCTCCCAGGAGACCTTGGGAGTTCGGCCGAACTCGCCGGTGCACCACACCAGGGTGGTGTCCAGCAGCCCGCGTTCGCTGAGGTCAGCCAGCAGGGCGGCCAAGCCGTCGTCCAGCATGGGGCATTGCCTGCGCATGGTGGCGAAGTGGCCGGCGTGCGTATCCCACCCGCCGGGGAAGCTGATGGTAATGTACGGCACGCCCGCTTCGACCAGCCGGCGGGCCACCAGGCATTCCTGGCCGAACGTGTGCCGGCCGTATCGGTCGCGCACCGCGGCCGGCTCATTGTCCAGGTTGAACACCTCGCGCCCGCTGCCCAGGATCAGGCCGTAGGCGCGTTCTTTGGCTTCCTCGACGGCGGCCATCTCCTGGGCGTCGGCCAGACCGTAGCCCAGCAGATTGACCTTGTCGAGCAGTTCGCGGCGGGCCCTCTGGCGGCGGTCGTCGATGCCGCGGTTGATGATCCCCTCCACCTCGAACCGCGGCGCGTTGGGATCGCCGCCGGTGGCGAAAGGCTTGTAGGCCGGCCCCAGGAACCCCTCCTCCGAAAACCGGCCCGCCGGCTGAAGCATGACCACGTACGGGGGCAAAAGCCCCTTGTACTGGTCCTTCTTGAAAAACGTGAAGATGGCCCCCACGCTGGGATAGGCCAGTCGCCCGCCCGGCTGGTGCCCAGTCTGCATCAAGTAGGCCGCCGTCTCGTGCCCGTTGTTGCCGTGCGTCATGCTGCGGATCAACGAGAACTTGTCGGCGATCTTGGCCAGCTTGGGAAACAGGAAGCTGAGCTGGATGCCATCGACGTTGGTGGGGATCACCCGGTCGAACTCGCCCAGGTAGTCGTAGCCGGTGCCGGGCTTGGGGTCCCAGGTGTCGTTGTGGGACATGCCCCCCCAGAGGAAGATCTGGATGACCGACTTGATCTGGGTTTTCTTGGCCTTGGCTTTGGCCCGGGCGGCCTCGTCGCGGGCGGCCTTCTCCTGGGCGGCCTTCTCGGAAGGCTTGGCTGCGGCCGCGAACACCTGCGACCCCAGGCTGCCAGCGGCGATCATGCCCGCCGCCTGCACGCCCCGCCGCATCAGTTCGCGCCGAGACAGCGGCTCCGGATGGCTGGGATGCTGCTCTGTGTGCATGACTTTCCTCCTCCTGTTACTCCCCAGCGTCGTTGGTGGTACCGGGTAACGCACCGTTGGTAACGCATCTTCCGCCGGAATGTTGTTCCATTGGAATTGCTTTCGCGCAAACTTGCAATGCCGTCTTAATGCCGCAGCAGGAACTCGGGGCTGTTGATCAGCGCCCAGGCCAGGTCGATCCACATGTCGCGCCCCCGCGACACGCCGGCCTTGCCGTACCCCTCGACGGCCTTGATCTCCGCTTCGGTCGGGAACCGCGAAAGGATGGTCAGGTAGAGCCGTTCGGCAATGTCCTGGGGTTTGCCCCCCGAGGAGAAGATGGCGGCCAGCTTCGGGCCGGTCTGCACCTTGCGCTGGATCGCCGCCGAGTTCAACAGGTACAGCCACTGCGGCGAGGCCAACTCGTTGACCCGCTCGCTCTCCATGCCCGCGGCCCGGGCCGACCGCCCAAACAGGGCCAAGAATGCGCTAGTAACGCTTCCATCGGCCAGTTCCACGGCCCCCATGTCCTTGGGAATGTACGTGAACGGTTCGGGAACCGCGCTGGTGTACAGGTCGTTGCTGCCGGTGACCTGGTTCACTGCGTCGTTGAGCACCTCGGCCTCCACGCGCCGCAGCAGATAGCTGGCAAAACACGCCCGGGCTTCCGGACCTTTAAACCGCGGTACCGACGAGAACTGGTACGTGGCCGAGGTGAGAATCAACCGCTTCAGATGCTTCACGTCGTACCCGCTGGCCACGAACTCCTTCTCCAAATAGGCCAGCAGCTCGGGGATGCTGGGCGGGTTGTTCTCGCGGATATCGTCGGGCTCGTGGATGATGCCCCGCCCCATCACCCACGCCCAGGTCCGGTTGACGATGTTCTTGGCGAACCAGGGGTTTTCGGGCCGGATGAGCCAATCGGCGAATACTTCGCGGGGATCGCGGTCCGGGGGAATGGTGATCTTCGTGCCGTCGGGGAACATCGCCGAAAGCGGCCCGTTTTCGCTCACCGGCTGCGGCAGGCCCTGGGGAATCTGGTTGGTGGCGGTTACCGCTTTGGCCACCGCGTCTTGCCCCGGCGCCGTGCTGCCGGGCACTTCCACCGACTTCAAGGGGTCCCAGAAGACGATCTCCTCCTTCCATTCGCTGGTGGGCTTGTAGCCTACTTGCGAGAAGAAGACCGCCATCCCGGCCCGCCGCTCCTCAGGCCAGAAGTGGATCCGCGAGCCCATCAGCGTCAAGGCCACCGCCGCCGCAATGCCCTCTGGAGTGCGGTTCTGGATGGCGCGGTAGAAGTTGACCGGCCCCACGCGGAAATTGCTGCCGCTGGAAGTCAGCAACTCGCGGACGAATTGGTCGTAGCGCTTGTTGCGGGCGATGGATTCCCACACCCAGCGGTAATAGGCTTGCGCCGCGTTCGGCCAGACCTTGACCGGGAACTCCGCCTTGATCCGCAGGATGTCGCCCCACTTCATGGCCCAGTAGTCGGCGTGTTCCCGACTGTCGAGCAGCCGATCGATCAGGGCAGCACGCTTGTTGGAGCTGGAGTCCAATAGGAAAGCCCGGGCCTCTTCCGCGGTGGGCAGCCGGCCCGTCACATCCAGATAGGCCCGGCGGATGAATACGGCGTCGGAGCACAGGGCGGGCTGGATGCCCAGCGACTTCAGCTTGGCGAAGACGATTTCGTCGATCCGATTGAGGGGCCTGGGGGGCTCGGGGCTTTCCATGAGGCTGGCGACCTGGCGGGCGGCCACCAGGCGGTACAGCGCAGCCCGGGCCCGATTGGCCTGTGCCCGCTTTTCCTCGGCCACCTTCAGGGCCGCCAAATAGGCCGCCCGGGCTTTGTCGGCTTCGGCCTTCAGGGGCTGTGTGGCCGCCTCGGCCTCGCGGGCCGCTTGCTCATCGGCCTGGTAGGACTTCTGGGCCTCGGGGATACGCTTTCTGAGGCTTTCCAGGGCTTCTTCGGCCGCTTTCTTGCGGGCTTCGGCCTGGGCGAGTTCCTGGACCGCGGAGTTGGCCCGCATGGCCGCCTGCTCCAACTTCTGTTGCAAGGGGGCCAGGGCTTGGCGGGCGGCGTCGGCCGCCTTGCGCTTGGCGGCCGCCTCCTCGGCCGCCTGCCGGGCCGCCAGATCGAGCTGCGCGAGTTCTTTGGCGGCCTCCTGGGCGGCGGCCAAAGCCGCCGTGGCCGCAGCAACACGGCTTTTCGCCGCGTCGAGGGCCTCGTCGGCCGACTTCTTTTCCGCCTCGGCGGCGGCCAGTTTCTGCGCGGCAGCGTTGGCCTGGGCTTGAGCTGCCTGCGCTCTTTGCTGCGCCTGGAGCAGAGCCGCCTTGGCGGCCTCGGCCGCCTTGCGCCTGGCCGCCGCTTGATCGGCCGCCTGCTTCTTTTCTGCGGGCGACTTGGAGGCCTCGGCCGAAATCTGCTTGGCCCTGGCCGCTGCCTCCTCGGCCGCTTTTTCCGCTGCGGCCAGAGCTTTCATCGCGCCGGCCACCTGGTCCTTGGCCCGGGCAAGCGCTTCGTCGGCCGACTTTTTCTGCCGCTGGGGATCGGCGAGCTTCTTGGCTACTGACGCCACCCGGGTCTCCGCCTGCTGCTGGGCTTGCTGGGCCTGGGCCAAAGCCGCCGCCGCCTCCGCGATGGCCTTGCGCTTGGCCGCCACCTGGGCTGCGGTGCGATTCTTTTCCTCGGCCGACTTGGCGGCGGCCTGATAGGCCTCCTCGGCGGCCTGATAGGCCTTGGTGGCCGCGGCCAGCGCGCTATTGGCGTTGGCCAAAGCGGTCTCGGCGGCTTTCTTGTCGCTGGCCGAGGCCAATTGGGCCTGCGCCTGCTGTTGGTCCTTTTGGGCCCGGGCCAAGGCCGCTTTGGCGGCCTCGGCGGCCCTGCGCAAGATGGCGGCCTGGGCCGTGGCTCGCCGGGCCTCGTCCTCCCACCGATTGACAGCATCGGCAGCCGCCTTGGCCTTGGCCGCCGCCTCCTCGGCGGCCTTCTCGGCGGCTTCATAGGCCTGCTGCATGGGCTGGGCGGCGGCCTTGGCTTCCTCCAGGGCCTTTTCGGCGGCCGGCTTGGCGGCCGTGGCGTCGGCCAGTGCCTTCTCGGCCGCCTTCAAGTTGGCTTCCGCCCGCTGGAGTTCCTTCTGCCCCTCCTCGCCCGCCAGGTTCTTCGATTCCGTAGCCCGCTGGCGCTTCGCGCTGGCCTCGCGGCTGGCATTGGCGTAGGCGGCGTCGGCCTTCTGCATCGCCTCGCGAAGAGGGACCACGGCCGCCTCGGCCTCGCGGGCTGCCTTGTCGGCCGCGGCATAGTCGGCCTGGACCTTGGCCTCGGCCTCAGAAACCGGCTCGGCCTTCGCCGGCGCTTCGACCTTCGCCGCCGGCTGCGCCTTGGCCTTGGGCGCCGGCTGCGCCTTGGCCTCGGCTGCTGCCGCAAGCGACTCCCACGATGCCACGACCAACACGATAAGCGCTATCGCTGCGGTT
>JBBIQF010000383.1:0-6440 GCA_037442445.1 Planctomycetaceae bacterium | reverse complement strand
CCCCAGGCGCTTGAGCACCAACAGCGCCAGGCGATACACCCCCAGCGAGTGCTCGAAGCGCGTGTGGATGGCTGCCGGGTACACCAGCGACACGAAGCCCAACTGGCTGATGCGTGCCAACCGGCGGAACTCGGCCGTGTCGATCAGCGCCCGCACACGGTCGGTCAGCGGCACGTCCAGTTCCGGCGGTATGCGAACGATGCCCCGCCGCGCATCCAACCCGGCCACTTCGGGAATGTCCAATACCGAGGGGGCCATCGCGCCCTCCTGCCTGTTCGCCGCGTGGTAGCCCGCCCGGGCTGCCAGCACATCCTACCCGGCACAGCCGGGGGTGCCCGCCCGCCAAGACCGAGGGCATCATCATAGCACGCCCGCCGGCCGCGACAAATCGGGCCGGCCAAATTAAGGCACATGCGCGGCTCCACCGGGCCCTTACGGGCCCGGCTCGGGGCCCGGCTCTTGGAAAGTTCTATGGAGGGCCACGCTCCGTGGTGGCACCAAGCTCTTGTTGTGCCGGCTTGCGGCTCCACCGGGCCCTTACGGGCCCGGCTCGGCACCCGGCTCGGGGCCGGGCTCGAGGCGGCTTTGCCTATGGTTGTGACCTATGGTTGAGTGTACCCTTGCGCGCACGGGCCATGGCCGACGTCATCGAACTCGCACGCCTGGACGACCTTGCCGGCTATCGCCTGGCGTGGGAATCGCTATTGGCGGAGACGCCGGAGGCTTCTTTTTTCCACTCTCTTGAGTGGCTGTGGGCCTACTGGGAGCACTTTGGCCAGCACAAGCAGTTGCGCGTGTTGGTGGTGCTGGCCGAGGGCCGGCCCCGGGGCATCGTCCCGCTGGCGCTTCGCCGCGAGCGGACCCGATTGGGCTGGCTGCGGGTGCTGGGGTATCCGCTGGACGATTGGGGTTCGTTCTACGGGCCGATCGGGCCGGACCCGCAACAGACGCTTACCGAGGCCCTCGCCTGGATCAAGCAAGGCCCTGCCGATTGGGACCTGCTAGAGCTTCGCGGGATCGAGGCGGATGGCCCTGCCGACGCGGCTACGGCCGGGGCTTTCGAGGCGGCCGGTTACCCCGCCTTGCGCACGGTGTGGAATCGCACGGCAGTGGTCGATTTTGTCGGCGACTGGGAGAGCTACCTGGCCGCCCGGCCCGCCAAGTGGCGGAGCAACTTCCGCCGCCTTGAGCGCCGCCTGCAACGGCACGGCAAAGTGGAGCACATCCGCTACCGGCCGGAGGGAGAAGCCACTTGCGACTTCGAACCCCGCTGGGACCTCTACGATGCCTGCGAGGCGGTGGCACGGCGAAGCTGGCAAGCCGACTCGACCAACGGCACTACGCTGTGCCACGAGTCGGTGCGGCCGTTCCTGCGCGACGCCCATCGGGCCGCCTGCCGGCGCGGCGAGGTCGATCTGAACCTCCTCTGCCTGGACCGCCAGCCGATCGCGTTCGCCTATAACTACGTTCGCCAGGGCCGGCTGTATGGGCTCCGGGCGGGGTATGACGCGGGGTTCGCCCGGCTAGGCGCAGGCACGGTGCTCCAAGCCCTGATGCTTCGCGACAGCTTCTGCCGAAAGGACACGCTGTTGGATATGGGCTTTACGTCGCTGGAACTCAAACGGCCGGTGGCGACACGCATCGTGGCGGCGGTGCGCTACAGCTATTTTGGGCCCTCGGCCCGGGCCCAAGTGTTGCGGGTCAAACGCTGGCTCCAGCAGTATGCGTTCTGAAGGCCGCCCTGCACGGGTGCCGCAAGCAAGGGCACCAAGCAATACACCGAACAAGACACCGGGAGCTTACGCTGTCGGCTCGATAGTGCCGGCGCTTGTGCTCCGGGATCGGGTACACCGGGAGCTTGCGCCCCCGGCTCTCCAGCACGGGGAGCTTGCGCCCCCGGCTCGGAAGGCAGCGGTCAATCCAGTTCGGGGGCGAAGCCGTGGCGGAGGGTGTTTTCGGCCACGGCCTGGGGGAGCACAAAATGCAAGAGATAATCGGGCCCACCGGCCTGCGTGCCCGTGCCCGAGAGTCCAAATCCGCCGAAGGGCTGCCGGCCCACGCGGGCGCCGGTGATGGGGCGATTGAGGTACAAGTTGCCCACCCGGAACCGCCGCCGGGCTTCTTCCAAGTGGGAAGGCTTGCGGCTATAGACGCCGCCGCACAATCGGTAGCCGCTGCGGTTGGCCCAATCGAGGGCCTGGTCGAAGTCGGCCACGCGCATGACCGCCAACACGGGTCCGAAGATCTCTTCCTGGGCCAGGCGGTGCTCCGGCCGGATGCCGGAAAAGATGTGCGGCCCCACAAAGGGCTTCCCCACCCGCGATTCCAACCCCTCGGGCACCGGGCAGGCCAATTCCAGCCGTCCCTCCTCCATGCCCAAGGCGATGTACTCGTGGATTTTCCGGACGGCCGCCGCGTCGATCACCGGCCCGATGTCGGTCCCCGGCTCCAGCGGATCGCCGAGGACCAGCGAGCGGGTGGACTCGATCAGGCGATGGAGAAACACGCCGTACACCGCCTCGACGACGATGGCCCGGCTGCACGCCGAGCATTTCTGGCCGCTGTAGCCAAAGGCCGACTGCCGCACGCCCAAGACGGCCTCGTCCAAATCGGCCGATTCATCGACCACGATGGCGTTCTTGCCGCCCATTTCGCAGACCACTTTCTTGATGGCCGGCTGTTGTGCATCGACCTGGCCGGCGACCTGGAGGATATCCAGCCCCACTTCCTTGGAGCCTGTGAACGCCACCAGGGCCACTTGAGGGTGGCGGACCAGGGCGGCCCCCAAGGTGCGTCCGGGGCCATGTAGGTACTGGAGCACGCCGCCTGGCACGCCCGACTGCCACAGGATGTCGGAGATGGCCCAGGCGATGGCGGGCGTCTGGCCCGAGGGCTTCAGCAATACCGCGTTGCCGGCGACCAGGCAGGCGGCGGTCATGCCGGTGAGGATGGCCGCCGGGAAGTTCCACGGGCAGATGACTGCGGCGACGCCCCGGGGCAGGTAGCGGAGTTGGTTGGTTTCGCCCAGGCCGGGCCCCAGGCTCCGCGGGGCCAGCACCTGCCGGGCCTGGCGGGCGTAATACTCGAGGAAGTCGATGGCCTCGCACACGTCGGCATCGGCTTCGCGCCAGGTCTTCCCGGCTTCGCGGATGACCATCCCGGCCAGTTCGTCCCGCCGCTTGCGCATGGCCGCCGCTGCGCGGCAGAGGATGGCAGCCCGGCCTTCGCAACCCAGTTCCTGCCATGCCGCCTGGGCCTCCAGGGCTTGGCGGACCCGGCGATCGACCTCTTCGGGCGCCACGGGAGCCGGCACGGCCGGCAAGCGGCTGGTCCATACCGCTTCGGCAAAGTG
Organism: Planctomycetaceae bacterium; assembly: GCA_037442445.1. GTDB lineage: Bacteria > Planctomycetota > Planctomycetia > Pirellulales > Thermoguttaceae > JANLFZ01. Next base: position 3,088 of record JBBIQF010000383.1, on the reverse strand, counting down.
GGCCCGCTGGCCAGCATCGGCGAAATCGCGGTGCGGCTCGTTGGCAAACGTCTCTTGCGCAGCCGGGACCGGCGGGGGGACGGGACGGGCGATCTCGGCCGGCAGCATCGGTGGGGCCAACAGCGTCGCCTCGTCGGCCTGTTCTACAAAGCCCGCCCGCAGCCACGACTGGTTCGAGGTGTTCTCCAACAGCCGCCGCACCAGGTAGGCCATGCCGGGGACCAATTCGCCCAGTGGCACATACACCCGCAGCCTCAAGCCGCGGGCCAACACCGCCGCCTGAACCGGCAGGGCCATGCCGTAGAGCATTTGAATCTCAACCGCCTCTGGGGGCAGCCCGTGATGCTCGGCCAAGGCCAGGGCCCGGGCGATCGACCGCACGTTGTGGGAGCCGATGGCCAACTTGATGCCGCCGCGGTCCGGCGCCGGGGGAGCCGCGGCCAGCAGCATGGCCGCCATCTCCTCGAAACACGCATCGGTCTTGCGCTTGTCGGTCCACACGGGCACGGGCCAGTTCTCTTGCCGGGCCCGCACCACTTCCGAATCCCAATAGGCCCCCTTGATCAAGCGGACGGTGAGCTGCCGGCCCGTGGACTGGGTCCAGGCGATAAGGCGCCGGGCGTCGTCCGGGCCGCTCCGCAGGTACGCCTGGAGGGCCACGCCCGCCGAGAAATCGACCCGCTTGCAGCATCGCTCCACCAGCGCCAGCGTCAGGTCCTTCAGGGCGTACTGCTCCATATCGAAATGGACCGACACGCCGTGCCGGGCGGCGGCTTGGAGGATGGGCTCGGCCGCCTCCTCTAGCGCCCGCAAGGTTCCCTCGAAGTCGGCCGGATCGATGCGGGGCCAAAGCGCGCTGGGTTTGAGCGAGATGTTGGCCCGCGGTACGGGCCCCCAGGGGTCGCGCTCCAGCCGGGGCTGTGCGGGCCAATGGGCGGTAGCCTCGGCCAGCGTGTGGACCAGCTCCAGGTACCGGCTTTGATAGGTGCGTGCCTCCTGGAGGCTGACGCAGGCCTCGCCCAGCAGGTCCACGCTGAAGGCCGACCCGCTCTGCCAAAGTTCTCTCAGCCGGCCAAGCGCTGCAGCGGCGTCGCTGCCGGCGATGAACAGGCTGGCCAGGGCCTTGATCTGCCGTTCGATGCCGGCGGCCACGATGCCCTTGGCCAACCGGCCGGCCCCCAGCAGGCGTTCCAGCCAGGGCCATCGCCCCACCGCGGCCTGGCCGAGATACTCGGTCAGGTATTCGTACACCTGCCCCGGGTGCCGAAGCATGGGGAAGACATCCACGAACCGGAGCAGCCCGACCTTGAACTGCGGGTCGTGCATGGCCCAGGTCAGGAGCTGCTCGGACCAGAACCGCGAGGAGATCAGCGGGGTGCGCTGCCTGCGGGCGGCGTGCAACAGTTCCCGGCCGATCCGCTGGGTCAGCGATTCCAAGGCGTCGCTGTTGGCCGCTATGACCCCCGGCGCCGGCATGGTGCCCGGCGCGGTGCCCGAAACGCCTGGATTGGGCTTCGCAGGGTTCATCGCCATGGCATCGTTTGGCCGAGCGGGCAAGCCTGCCCTTTTTGGGGGAGCCTGCTGGAATTGTACGCGCTCTGCGGGGAGGGCAACGGAGGCCATTGAGTTTGAAACAAAAGGCTCGGCGGCAAAGCAAGGCCGGCTGTATCGTTAGGGCCGTTCGTTGGTGCGTGCTACCCAAGGGTGGGCTGCTGGCGGGATGCGACCGTGCGGTGGTGAGGGGGTGGGTGCGGGCTTGCCAATCTTGGGTAAGACGGATAAGTTCGAGGATTCGAGTTGTGGATGAGGGAGCCTGCATGATCGCCCCCCGGCCCGAGGCCCATCGCGTCGTGATCACCGGCGTGGGGTTGACTGCGCCTAACGGCAACAACTTGGCGGAGTTCCGCCAGAGCCTGCTTTCAGGCCGCAGTTGGGTAACGCGATTCGAGACCCGCTATTTCGGGGCCACCGTGGCCGGGGTGTGCCATTTCGACGAACTCCGCTATCAGAGCCGAAAGGACCTCCGCCGCGGAACCCGTGCCGGCAGCATCGCCATCTACTGCGCGCACGAGGCGTTGCGCGATGCCGGGTTGGAGCTGGACCGGCTGGATCGCTCGACCATCGGCATCTACGTGGGGGTGACCGAGCACGGCAACGTCGAGACCGAGAACGAGCTATACCAGCTCCAGCAATACGGCTACGACCTCCAGTTCTGGTCGCACCACCACAATCCGCGCACGGTGGCCAATAACCCCGCGGGCGAGATTTCGCTCAATCTGGGCATCACCGGGCCGCATTACACGCTGGGGGCGGCGTGCGCGGCGGGCAATGCGGGAATCATCCAGGGGGTGCAGATGTTGCGCTTGGGGGAGTGCGATATCGCCCTTTGCGGCGGCGTTTCGGAAAGCATCCACACGTTCGGCATTTTTGCCAGCTTTCGCAGCCAGGGTGCGTTGGCGCACCACGACGATCCCACCAAGGCGTCGCGGCCCTTCGATGCCCGGCGCAACGGCATCGTCGTGGCCGAGGGGGGCTGCCTGTTCGTTCTAGAGCGGTATGCGGATGCGGCCGCCCGGGGGGCCCGCATCTACGGCGAGATCGTCGGTTACGCTATGAACAGCGACGCCTACGACACGGTCTTGCCCCATGCCGACCGCCAGGCCCAATGCATGGAAATGGCCCTGCGGCGCGCCGGGCTGGCCCCGGACGATGTGGATATCGTCAGCACCCATGCCACCGGCACGCAAAGCGGCGACGTGCAAGAGTGCGTGGCCTTGCGCCGGGTATTCGGCGACCGCTGCCGCACGCGGTTCAATAACACCAAGAGCTTCATCGGCCATGCGATGGGGGCCGCCGGCGCGCTGGAACTGGCGAAGGAACGGGCCATCAACGGCGCGGAGACCCAACGGCGCGCGGCCTTCTGGACCGACCTGATGGCCGGCGTGGGTGTGGCAGATGGCTCCCTGGCCCGGCGGGCACGGGAGTGGCAATTGGACCTCGATACCGCCCTGCATATTTTGATGCTGGGCTCCGACCCGCCACTGAACGGCCTGCAACGAGATCGGCTGGCGCAACGCCTGGAAGCAGA
>JBBIQF010000382.1:0-6476 GCA_037442445.1 Planctomycetaceae bacterium | reverse complement strand
ACCAGGTGGTTTTTGGCGGGCCCGGCGGTTGGCGGCCACGCCGTTGGAGGGCCACGCTCCGTCGTGGCCGAGGCGTTGCCTGTTGCCCAGGTACGCGACGGAAAACGGCGGACGCGACGGAGCGCGTCCCTCCAGGGAGCGCCACGCTCCGTCGTGGGGGACGTTTTGCTACGTACCCATTCCCCGCACCACCCCCCGGCTGGTCGAAAAATCGCAAGAAGAGGTCCTTGCGCGCAAAGGGGCACAAAACTCGGCGATTTTGCGCTTAGCTGCGGGGAGTGCCAAATCGACCCTCGCCGGAACTGTTGACCGGCCAACGCCCCCCGCCACGCAACCGGCACTCCGCCTTCGCCCACCGCTTGACATCCGCCCCCAAGGCCGGAAAGATGGCTCGCCCAGCCGTTGCCTCGCGGAGCTACTGAACATGGCGGGACTGACCTCGGCCGAACGGGTGATGCGGGTATTGCGCCGCCAGGAGCCGGACCGCATCCCCCACTTCGAGTGGATTATCGACCGCAAAGTGCGCCAGGCGATCTGCCCGGGCGCGACGATGGAGGAGTTCACCGTTCGGATGGGGCTGGACGCCATTCTCACTGCCCCGGACATCAAGAAGGAGCAGATCGGGCCGAACCGCTATCGCAACGAGTGGGGCGTGGTGCTGGAAACGACGACCGAGGAGCACGGGTTTCCGGTCGAAGGCCCCATCCATTCGCTGGACGACCTTCGCCGGTACAGCCCGCCCGACCCGCACGCCCCCGGCCGGTACCAGAGCCTCCAGCGCCTGGTCAAGAAGTACAAAGGCACACTGGCCATCGGCGTGCACTTGAACGACGTGCTTTCGATCCCGCGGTATCTGGCGGGGTTCGAGGGGCTGATGCTGGCCCTGGCCGAGGAACCCGAGTTGGTCCGCGGCCTGGTCGAGCTGTCGGTAGAGATGAACCTGGCCATGGCCCGCGAGGTCGCCCGCTTCGGGGCCGATTTCGTATTCACGGGCGACGACTACGCCTCGGCCGAAGGCCCCTTCATGTCGCCCCGGGCGTTCCGCGAGTTCTTCCTGCCGGGCCTCCGGCGCGTGGTGGCCGGCTTCCACGAGGTGGGGCTGCCGGTCATCAAGCATACCGACGGCAATATCCGGCCGCTGGTGGATATGATCGTCGACACGGGCATCGACTGCCTCGACCCGATCGATCCCATCGCCGGCCTGGACATCGGCGAGATGAAAGCCCGCTACGGCGACCGCATCGCCCTGAAAGGCAACGTGGACTGCGCCCAGACCCTCACCTTCGGCACCGAAGCCCAGGTGGTGGCCGAGACCCTGGCCGTCATCCGCAAGGCCGGCCAAGGCGGAGGACTCATCGTCTCCTCCAGCAACAGCATCCACTCGGCGGTCAAGCCCGGCAACTACCTGGCCATGTGGAACACCATCCGGGCGTATGGGCGGTATCCGCTGCGTTTGGACCCCTGGCCCGATTCGGGCGCGGCCGATGCGTTCTGAAAGCCAACCGATTTTGGTCGCTCGGCACTTTGGGTAAGCCCGGGCTAACGACTCGCACTTTGCCTGCGCCCGGGCCATCGCCCGGCACCTTGGGGAAGTCCGCCCCATCGTTCGGCGCGGCTGCCGCCGGTTTTGGCCCCGCGGGCCGCAAGCCGCAGTGCAGCCGGCTCCCAATGGGCCGTCATCCGGCCGCGCTATGAGAAGCCCCTGGAGTGGCGTAACCGAACGGATGGGTGCGGAACCAATTCCATGCCGTCGCCACGATGTCGCGGATTTCCGTGTAGCGGGGCTTCCATCCCAGCTCGGCCTGGATTTTGGAAGCGTCGGCATACAGGATGGCCGGATCGCCAGGCCGCCGCGGCCCATATTCCACGGGTATCTTGCGGCCGGTCACCTCGCAGGCCGCCTGGATCACCTCGCGCACCGAGTATCCCCGCCCGATGCCCAAGTTATAGAACCGTTGCTGGCCCGGTCCCAGGGCGTCCATGGCGGCCAAATGGGCATCGACCAGGTCGTCGACGTGGATATAGTCGCGGATGCATGTGCCGTCCGGCGTGGGGTAGTCGGTGCCGAAGACCACCACTTTATCCCGCCGACCCAGCGCCGCCTGGAGGATTACGGGGATCAAATGCGTCTCGGGATCGTGGTCCTCGCCCAGCGACCCGTCGGCCGCACAACCCGCCACGTTGAAATACCGCAGCGAGACGAAGCCGAAACGCGGCTCGGCCGCCGCATAATCGCGCAGCACCTGCTCGATACACCACTTGGACCAGCCATAAGGATTGATGGGCCGCTGCGGCATGGTCTCCACGATGGGGACCTTCTCCGGCTCGCCATAGGTGGCACATGTCGAGCTGAAGACCATGCGGCGGACCCCCGCCTGGTGCATCGCTTGCAACAGGCTGATGGTGCCCGCGGTGTTGTTGGCATAGTAGCTCAGGGGCTGGGCGACCGACTCGGCCACGTAGGCCAAGGCGGCGAAATGCATCACGCACTCCACCTTCTCCTCGCGGAGCACCCGGGCCAGCCCCCCCGTGTCGGCAAGGTCGATCGCGTAAAACGCCGCTTGGGGATGCACCGCCTGGCGATGGCCCCGGTAAAGATTGTCCACCACCGCCACCGAGTGCCCGTCAGCCACCAATGCCTTCACGGCATGGGACCCGATATAACCGGCCCCCCCGGCAACCAAGACCTTCATCGCCGCAATACCCTATCTGCCACCCCTGTTGGCACGGCACGCCCACGGAACCCATCAAGTTTAGCTTGTGCCCGGGGGGAGGGCATCGGGTGGCAAAAGGATCAGCGCCCCTCCACGGCCAGCACAGACGTGGTTTTCTTGAGCGTCCGCAAGGTCAGGTACAGCGCCACGCCGGCGATGAAGATCGCGGTCCACACCGGATGGACCACCAGCCGGTGCTGCGCCACCGCGTGGGAATACAACTCCAAGCCGTAAAAACAGCCCACCACGGCCAGCAAACCCGAGTATTCGCGGCGCAGCACGCTCCGCAGGGAAAAGGGCAATTCCGGCTGCTTCCAGCCCCACAAGCGGGGAATAAAGGTCGGCGTCTGCCTGGCCCAGTCCAGCCACCGCTGGCCGAACTTGCGATACAAGAACTCCTCCTCGGCAAACACGATCCGCTCGTAGTAGAGCCAGAACGCCAGCACAAAGATCACGCACAGCCACCAGTGCTGGGGGTACAGCGATATACCGACCCAGGTAATAAAATTCCCCAAGTACAGGGGGTGGCGGACCAGGGAGTACATGCCGGTGGTATTGAGCGACTCGGCCACTTGGCCGTCGCGGGTATTGCGGCCCGAGGTGCCTTTGGGCACATACCCTACAGTCACTATGCGGATGCCCAAGCCCACCAGCGATATGGCCAGGCACACCAATCCCCAGGGATCCACGTCCGCATCGGCGTACCGGCCACCGTGGAAATCGTTTACCGCCAGCACCCCGGGCAGAATCATCACCACCGGCAGGTAGCTTCGCCAGCGGAAAAGCCAGTTACCACTGCGCTCCAGTTCTTCGCGGAGGGTCATAGGCCAGTCATCAGCGTGCGGGAACCAATGGGCAACAAGGGTTCATCGCGTTCCGGCCTGGGCGGAAAACGCTCGGCGGAACGCCCCCGGGCACGGCCACTGTCCCCCCTTCGCCTGTGGGCTTGCGGTAATCCCACTCGGACCACTCGGCCGGCCCGCGTCTGCCTTGTTGTGGGTCAGAAAAGCGGCGCGGTTTCTACTGGAATTGCCGACGGGCGTCAAGGCGAATGTACCCCACCAGAGTATGCAGCCGCGTACCACCATAGCCTGTGCGCCAACAGCGTGTCGGCAACTCCGGCTGCCGGTTGGCAACCGCACAGCGGCCCACTACACTCGACGTTCCAGTCCGCCGAACCCGATCGCCCCTTTGAAGAAAGGCACCCTGCGATGAAGCTGAACCAAGGGGTCGTTTCCGCACAGACCGCCGCCCTTTGCGCAGCGGTGGCCCTGCTATCGCTGGGCAGCCCGGCCCTCCAGGCGGCCGAGGCCTGGCGCGTGGGAACCCCCATCGTCACTTACTGGGCCGGCCCGGCCATGAGCGATGCCGTGGCCCGGCAAATGGCCGAGGGCGGCTGGAACCTCGTCTGGTGTACCGAGCGGGACTTGGACCTGGTGCATCGGCACGGGCTGCGGGCGCAACTCCAGGACCCATTGCTCTCGCCCGCCAGTCTGGAAAACCCCGCACAGCGCGAAAAGCTCGACGCCTTGCTCCGCCGCGTGAAAAACCACCCCGCCTTGTACAGCTACTTCATCGTCGACGAACCCAGTGCCCCGGCCTTTGCCGCGCTGGGCAAGCTGGTGGCCTACCTCCGCCAGCACGACCCCGCACATCTGGCTTACATCAACCTGTTTCCCACCTACGCCAGCAACCAGCAGCTCGGCACCCAGGGGGACACGGTGCAGGCGTACCAGCGCTATGTGGACGCATTCATCGATCAAGTGAAGCCCCAACTCCTCAGTTACGACCATTACCAGTTTGCAACCGCGGGCGACACCGGGCAGTATTTCCTCAACCTGGCCCTAGTCCGCCGCACCGCGCAGCGCGCGGGGATTCGCTTCCTCCATATCGTGCAGGCATGTACCTGGACTTCGTCGATGCGCGTCCCCCGGCCCGACGAGATCCGCTACCTGGTCTATACCACCCTGGCCTATGGCGCCCAAGGCATTTCCTATTATGTGTATTGCCATCCGGGACACACGGGCGGCATCGCCCTGGCCGATGGGACCCCCACCCCGCTTTACCACGCCTTGAAGGTGCTGAACCGCGAGTTTGTGGCCATTGCCCGGGAACTCCAGCCGCTCCGCTCGCTGGGCGTTTACCATCTGGGGATGCTCCCGCCGGGTGCCGAACCGCTGCCGGCCGACGCCCCTTTCCGGGTCGATCCCCCGGTGGCTCGCATAGATTACAAGCCGCCGGAGCGGGTGCGAGGATTGCTGCTGGGCCTTTTCGGTCCGGGCGATTCGGCCTCCGGGCCCCAGCGGGCCACACATGCCGTGTTGGTCAATCGCGACTACCAAGCGCCGGCCGAAACCACCTTGGTCGGGCCGGGGCCGTTAGAGGTCTTCGATGCGGGTTCGGCCACGTGGTCCGCGCAGGCCGGGGATCGACTCCGCCGGGCATTGTTGCCGGGGGGCGGCATCCTCGTGCGGACCCGCGCTGCACGATGAGCAATCTCCCTTTGGCATTGCCCTCGCACGGATCGGCAGCCGTCGTGCGCTACCAGGGTCCAGATGCCCACCGGCAAACCGGCCGCTTCACGCTGCCGGCGGGAAGCTGCTTGCCCCCTGGGCTAATCGGCGGAAATCATGCCGAATGGCCGACAGAAGCCGCTAGCAGCCGCGGCCCTAGCGCCGTCCGCCGGCCGGAAACGCCGGATAGTACGGCTGGAGGTTCATGAACGTCGCTGCGCTGGGCTGGATGGCTTGCCCTTGCCAGATGGCACCTGTGGCCGGCCCGGCCTGGCCCGGCGGCGCGGTCAAGGCCGCCTGCGTGGCCGTGCGCAACGAACGCAACTGGGCGGCCGTCTGGCGGTTGAAGGCCTCCTGCTCCAGAATCGGCCGTACAAACAGATTGTAGTTATCCACGCCGGTCAGCGGATTGAACCGATAGAGGTTCATGTAGGGGCTGATGGCCGGGGGGAGGCGGTAATCGCTGAACGGCTTCTCGGCAACCGGTCCGGCGGACACGGCCGGGGCGGTCCTCATTGGCACCGCCGGCCCGGGAGTGGCGGTGGAGACATACGGATTGATCGGCGGAGCAAAGCTGGGCAGCGCGGCAGCCGGCCCCGCACCCGGCGCAGGGGCACGAAACGGAGGCAAAGGCCCAGCAATGCCCCCGGGCAAGGAACCGGTACCGTAGTTGTATGCCGGGGGAGCAAGCGGTACCGACGCCGTGCCGCTAGCGGCCGTGTCGGGCGTCCTCCACGGAGGAGCACCGGTCCAGTTGGCCGACGAAAGCGAGGGCAACGGCACCTGGGCTGTCGAAAGCACCGGGCGTGTGGCATCCTTTGTGCCCGCGGCCCCTTCGGCCGCCGGTCCTGGTGCCGCCGGTGCCGCCGAGGGTGGGGGCACGACCTGCCCGGAGGCACCCGAAGGCACCCCCGCGCTATCGGGCACCTGGCCTAACACCATGGACGGCAGCACGATGGCTAAACCCAGCATCATCGGGCCAAGCCACCGCACTGACCAACGCCGCTGGCATAACCGCACGCTCATATCCTGCTCCCCGGTGGTGGGAACCGCCTTCAAGAGTATTCTAGATGGCCTGCCGCGGGGAGGAAACGCCATTGGCCTTCCAAATCCATGGACGGACGGGGCTGGGGGGACCGGTTCGGCCAGACCCCTGCGGGCTTGTGCATTGGGCAGCCCGGGTGGGTGCACCAAAGGGCAGCCGGGACGGCTGCACCACAAGGGTGGCTGCACCCAAGGGCAGCCGGGC
>JBBIQF010000381.1:0-6476 GCA_037442445.1 Planctomycetaceae bacterium | reverse complement strand
TGTAATCGCAAAAACCTTGAACGCGGGGTTGCATGGCGATAGCCCGGTCGAAGTCGAGGGTGGCCAGGTCGGCTTGGGCGTTGGCTTCGGCCAGCCGCCGCAACAAGGTTCGCTCCACACCTGCGATGAAGCCGCCGATACGAGCCATGGCCAGCTCCCGGGCATCAGGGGCCCGGGTCCTTTGCTTGCTTCAACAGCCAGGGCAAGAAGATCTTGCGCACGCGGTAGAGGACGCCGTGTTCGGGGGAGAGGGCTTCGGCAGTCTCGGCCTCCTGGGTCGCCATGAGGTAGGAGCGGAGGCTGGCCGAAAGTTCCCGGGCCCGCTCGGCCGCTTGGGACCGCCGCCGGTCCCGATGGGACAACGGGGCGATGGTTACGAACATTCGGGTTTGGATCACATCGCGGCCAGCGCCGCCGTCAGGTGCCGGGCGCGAGACCTGTTCTTCCTGCATGCGGACCTCGACGCGGAAGGCGATCGGCCGATCGCTCGACCGCCGGCGGTAACGCTGGTCCACGACGTGGAGTTCCACGTGGTTGCCGTCCAGCCGAATGACCCGCGCCTGATGGTCCGCCACGAAACCGCGGAGCTTTTCGACCGCCACCGCGGCCGGTACCGGGGTAACGAGCTGTTGGTGGAGGATGACGGGCTGGGATGAGGGAGCGTCGGGCTGCGGCGGGCGCGGGGGCAGGTCCCCGGTATCGCTGCCGATACCCAGTTGCACCACACGGTTGCGGCCCTGCTGTTTGGCCAACAGCAAAGCGCGGTCGGCCCGGCGAAGCATCGTGGCCGGCGTGTCGCCCGGCTGAATCTCCGTCACCCCGAAGCTGGCGGTGACCGACTTGCCGCCCAGCACCGGCAGGCGCTGGCAGGCCAGGGTGCGGCGGATTTCCTCGGCCCGGCGGGTCGCCGCCGCGTTGTCCGTATGCGCGCAAAGCATCACGAACTCCTCGCCCCCGTAGCGGGCCACCAGGTCGCCCGAGCGGCACGCATTGCGCAGCACCGAGGCCAGCGCCTTGATGGCCTCATCGCCCGCCGGATGGCCGAACTGGTCGTTCACCTGCTTGAAATGGTCCAGGTCGCAGATGATGAGGCTGCACGGCACGCGCTGCTCCTGGTGGGCCGCGACAAACAGCTCGAACACCCGGTCGAACTCGGCCCGGTTGGCCACCTGCGTCAACGGGTCGCGGGTGGCCCGTTCATAGAGGCTCTGGCAGCGGGCTTCCAGCGACGTTTCGGACGAGGCGTCGTGCAACAACAGCACCCCCCCCAAGGTCTGCCCGCCGTCGGCGATCACGGGAATGGCATGGCTATCCACCGCCACGGGCCGGCCCCCTCGCCCGCAGATCACCAGCCGGCGCAACGACTGCACCCCGGTGCGGATCGCCGACAGCACGGGGCAGTCTTCGTCGGCCACCGGCTCGCCCTTCTCGTTCTGCATCTTCAGCAGCATGGGCGACCACGGGCGGTGCGAGACCCCCACGGCCGAGATGCCCGTCAGCCGTTCGGCACCAGGGTTCCAGCGCACGATGCGGAGGTTGCCATCCACAAACACCACGGCATCGTGCATGTGCTCCAACAGCCGGGCGCCGAACAGGTCCAGTGGATTTCGAGACGCGGAGGGGCAGGCGGCCGGCGGGGAGGCATGCCATAACCATCGTGCCTGGCCGGCATCGGGGGTGCCCAGCCATTGTTCGGCCGCCTCGCAGTGCAGGCGGGGGAGGCTGTCGGCCACCAGCGCGGCGAACTCTTCGACCAGGCGGGGATCGAATTGCCTTCCCGCCCCCTGGAAAAGCTCTCCCAACGCCCGCTCCTGCGGCATGGCACGCCGGAAGACCTGCTCGGTGGTCATCGAGTCGAAGGCCTCGGCCACGGCGATCATGCGGGCCCCGGTGGGCAACTGCTCGCCGGAGAGCCCGAAGCCCGGCCGGCTGCCGTCGAACCACGCCCCCACGTTCTCGACAATGGCCAAAAGCTCGGGATCGGCACTGGCGGCCTGCAGGATCTCGACCGACAACCGCCGCGACTGGTCGAAGAACACCGATTCGTCGGGTTCCAGCGGTCCCGGCTTGAACAACACGCGGTCGGGCACGCCCACCACGCCGATATCGTGCAACAGCGCGGCCGCTTCGATCCGGCCACGCTTGGCCGGCTCTATCCCGCGGCGCACCGCCCAGGCCGAGCAACTCAGCGCCACCCGCAACGCATGCGCCGCGCTGGCCGCGTATCGGCACCGCAATACGGCGAACAGGCTGCTTGTGCCCCCAAGCTTGGCGCGGGCCAGGCGGTCGTCGATCTCCGGGCTGAATACGTGCCCCAAAGGGCTGCCAGCAACGCCGGGCGCCTCCAGCACCCGCAGCAGCGCCCCGATGCGGTCGATCTGCGGGATGGCCAGCGGAGTATCACCGGCAATCGGCAGCGTCCCCACCTGCACCGGCGGCGCGTGACTGTCCGACATGAGTCCCTTTCCGAGCCAGAAAAGGATGAAGACGAGCGGTCGGCGGCGCTTGGGTTACCCCATGCCGAGTCCCCGAGACCCTTCCGATAGTGAAGCCTAGGTTATTCCAGAAGCCAGGTCAAAACGGGGAATACAGATAAACTTTCCTTGACTTTCGGCCCCCACGCTCGCTGTTGGACTGTTAAGCCGGCCTCCGTTCGGCTACATTGCAGGCTCGGCATAAGCGCTTGTACAGTCGTAATTTGAAGCACCCCGCGGGCATGTGGACGGATGGTTAACCGCTATTTCTGGTATTGCTGACTGCCACTATGGATGGGCAGCGTTTCGCTTGCCTAGCGGCTTGCGCGTGCGCTACGTGCCCAAACGGTCGGTTGCGGGTCGGCCCAAAGCCCATCCAACACGAAGCCAGGGGGTTACCAACCACCGGCCTAAAAGGCGAAGAGAGCGCGGCGTCCGGCGTAGCCACCCGTCCCCCGAGCCGGCCCCCCGAGTCAGCCCCTCCGAGCCGGCCCCCGAGCTCCGTCCCCGAGCCGGGCCCGTAAGGGCCCGGTGGGGCTAGCGCTTTTACCCACACGCCCGTTTACGGGCGTTTGCCGCAGGCGGCTTGTAGGCTCAGCGTTTACGCCGGGTTCACCGGCCAGCGTGAATTTTCCCCCTGTGGTCAGCAACACGCGCCTTGTCAGGCCCGTTTACGGGCCCCTTATACGCTGCTGCAATCGCAATCGGTGAGCTGGGATGCCAGTGATGGGCGTCAGGTTCCACCCGGCGGAGGGGCCCTCTGAAGGGGGCTCACATTGCAGGGGAGCGGGAAGCAAGCGTCTGGGCCGCCGAACCCGGCCTGAAGACCGGCCTATGAACCGCCTCTCGGCGGCAAGGCCCGCAAACGGGCCTATCTTGGCACGATGGCGACTTGCGACGGGTGCGCTCGCTCGGCAACACCGGCGGCAAACAACCGCGAGGGTTTTCCTTCGGATACGCTCCCGTAGCTTGAGGACTGCCGATTCTTGCGAATTTGCTGGAGTGCCGCGATTTCGTTGAGCATCGCAGGCCCGATGAGTTGCGCCCCCTGCGGGAACAGACAGCCACATGCAGCGCAACTCGTTTATCTGAAATAAGTTACGGCAAGATGGCGAGGGTCGGCTCAGGCGGTGCCGCGGACCAGTTTGCGAGCGGCAGCGGCTATGCGTGCGGCATCGACACGCATGTACTGGATCATTTCCGGCGCGCCGGGGGCCGGTGCGTCGGGAAACGCCAGTCGCTTGATCTTGACGCCAGGCAGGGTACGCGTCACGACCTAGGACGTTACCGGGCAACACGCAATGGCTCGGCCACGACACAGCGTGGCCCTCCACCCTGGAGGGACGCGCTCCGTCGCGTCCGCCGCCTCCGTCGCGTCCGCCGCGCTCCGATACTCGCCGCACCCCGCACGCTCGTTCCCTTGGAGCATGCGGAATGCCCCGGGCCGGGGCAAGGGCACCCGCCGGCCCTTCGCCCCGCGGCCCCTGGGACCGTTGACAGTTCGCCGGTGACCCCCTAGTATGAGTGCTTTGATTTGCGCGGAGTTCCGCCTTTTCGGGGGACCTTCAACGGTCCCGGTTCAACCCCGAGTCATGCGATGGCAGTACCGAAGCGACGTCAAAGCAATGCCCGAACCGGTTCCCGGCGGGCACACGACGCCAAGAAGCCCAAACAATTAATGGCTTGCCCCAAGTGCAGCACGCCGGTTCCCACCCATGTGATCTGCCCGAATTGCGGCCATTACATGGGGCGAAAGATCGTCGATCCCAAGGAATCTTGATGGCGTCCTCGGGGGTGAGCCGGCTTTGAGCAGAATCGCCTTCCTTTTTCCCGGTCAAGGGGCGCAGATGGTGGGGATGGGCAAGCGGCTCTACGAGTCGCTGCCCGCAGCCCGCCGACTGTACGACCGGGCGGGCGAAATCCTGGGCTACGACCTGGCAAAACTGTGCTTCGAAGGCCCGGCCGAGCAGTTGGATTCCACTGTCTTCAGCCAGCCCGCCCTGTTTGTCACCAGTTTGGCCGCCTTGGAGTCGCTGCGGGCCGAGTCGCCCGATGTGGTCCTGGCGTGCGAGGCCACGGCCGGGCTGAGCCTTGGCGAATACACGGCAATGGTCTTTGCCGGGGTGATGGACTTTGAAGACGGACTGATGCTGGTGCAGGAGCGCGGGGCGGCCATGCAGAAGGCGGCCGACGCCACCCCCAGTGGTATGGTCAGCATCCTGGGGCTGGAGCGGAGCCAGGTCGAAGAACTCTGCCGGCGGGTCCGGGGCGACGACATCCTTGAAGTGGCCAATCTGCTTTGCCCGGGCAACATCGTCATTTCCGGAACCAATGCGGCGTGCGAGCGGGCGGCCGAGGCGGCCCCGGCTGCCGGCGCCATCAAGGCAGTGCCTCTGGCGGTGGCTGGCGCGTTCCATACCCCCATCATGCGCCCTGCGGACCAGCGCCTGGCCGAAGTGCTCGCCTCGGTGCCGATGCGCCGGCCGAGGATCATGGTGGTCTCGAATGTCGATGCCCGGCCCCATGACGATCCCGAGGAAATCCGCAGGCTCCTGGTGCGCCAAGTGCTGGCACCTGTGCTGTGGGAGGACTCGATGCGCTACCTGATCAGCCAGGGGTTCGATCGGTTTTACGAGGTGGGTCCTGGGCGGGTGCTGCGTGGCTTGCTCAAACGCATCGACCGAAGCATCCCTTGCCAAAGCGTGGAGGTGTAGAGGCCGTTTTGCAGACTTCCGCAGCACGGGCTGGGTTTCGGCTGGCATCTGGCACGGCCAGATGGGGTCCGCAGGGCTGCGGGCAGGTCGCCGCCCAGCTTCAAACGCGGTTGGGCCGCGAAAGCCGGCCGTGCCGCCCTGCGTTGGCCACCGGCTGCAAATTGCCCCGTACTTGGGGTGGCAGTTGCCGACTCGTTCATTCTGGATGCGAAACCTGGATGCAAGAACCATGGCCGACCCGAAATTAGCTACCGACCTCAGCGGTCAAGTCGCCATTGTTACCGGTGCCGGGCGAGGACTGGGCCGGAAGATCAGCCAGTTTCTGGCCGCGGCGGGTGCCCGCGTGGCCTGCGTGGATATCAGCCAGGAGTTGGCTGCCGAAACGGTGCAGCTCATCGAAGGGGCGGGGGGCACGGCCAAGGCCTTCCCGTGCGATGTTACCGATAGCCAGCGGGTCCAGGCCGTCGTGGATGAGGTGGTCAAGACCTGGGGCGGGGTGCACATTCTTGTGAACAATGCAGGCATCACCCGCGACGGGATGTTGCTGCGCATGAAGGATGAGCAGTGGGACGCGGTGCTGGCGATCAATTTGCGGGGGACATTCCTGTTTACGCGGGCAGCGGCCCGGCCGATGCTCAAGCAGCAGCGGGGGCGGATCATCAACATCGCCAGCGTGTCGGGGTTGATGGGCAATCCGGGGCAGGCGAACTATTCGGCGTCCAAGGCGGGGGTCATCGGCTTCACGCGCACTGTGGCCCGGGAGCTGGCCAGCCGCAATATCACCGTCAACGCGGTGGCGCCGGGGTTCATCGCCACGGACATGACCGCCAGCCTGGGGGAGGAGGTGCTGGCGCAGATCCGGAAGGAGACCCCCCTCGGCCGGCTAGGCGAGCCCGAAGATGTGGCCTACGCGGTGTTGTTTCTGGCCAGCGACGCGGCGGCTTTCATCACCGGCCACGTACTGACCGTTGACGGGGGGCTCAGTGTTTGATGTCCCCCCCCGAAATCATTGCTACCTGGTGGTGGTGCGGCATAACGCTACGGTAGTACGTCTTGGGGCTGGCGGGGGCCTCCGGAAGATATGGACATAAGGGGGCAAGTTAGTTATATGTTGTTGGATCGATAGCACATGGGGCGCAAGCGCAGGCGGCCCATGCCGGGGGCGCAGCCCCTGGAGCAGGTCCGGCAGTTCTGCCGGGGGTGCCTGGTGGGGTGGGCGGCCGGCCGGGGCACGGTGCGGCGCCTCCGGGAGCGGGACGTGGACATTTTCGGAAAAGCTGTATTCGGA
>JBBIQF010000380.1:3393-6483 GCA_037442445.1 Planctomycetaceae bacterium | reverse complement strand
CCATAGCACCGCAGCGGCCGTAGGAGGGACGCGCTCCGTCGCGTGTGCCCAGCAATACCGCAGCGTCCGTGGAGGGACGCGCTCCGTCGCGTCCGGCCGGCAATACGCGGCCACCCTACAGCTCGAGGAATTCCTCGGCCGCCTCGCGGAGCACGCTCCGCTGGGCCTCCATGCCGGTCCACAGGCGGAAATTGATGGCCACCTGCTCGACGAAAACCTCCAGCCCGTCGATTACGGTTGCTCCTTTCTGGCTGGCCTGGTGCAGTAGCTCCGGGCGGGGCGACTGGAAGTCCATACCCGCCAGCACGCATTGGGGCCCAAGCCGGTCGACGGCCACCCACGGCGTGCTTGAGGAGCGAGCGTGCGAGGTGGCGTCGATGACGATCTCGACGTCCTCGGGCACCTGCCAGGTACCCTCCCAGGGCACATAGGTGCTATGGGCCGGGACCTGGGCGACCAACTCGGCCGTCTGCTGGCCGGCCTGTGGGCTGCGGGCCACGACGAGGATTTCGCCCGCCCCGGCCAGGGCCAACTCGAGCGCCGCGGCCTTTGCGGCCCGGCCAGCACCCAGGACCGCCACCCGCAGCCCGGCGGGGTCGCGGTGGCGGCGGAGGACTTCGAGCACTGCCCGCCCCTCGGTGTTCTCGCCGCAAAATGCCTCGTCGCGGCGAACCAGACAATTGACCACCCCAGTCCTTTGGGCGACGGTCCCCAGGTGGTGGAGCAGACTAGCGGCATTCTGCTTGTGCAGGCCGTCGAGGTTGCCGCCCTGAAATCCCATGACCCACATGCCGGCCAGCGCCGCTTGGAGGCCCTCGGACGGCACTTCCAGCGAGAGGTAGCGCCAATCCAACTGAAGATGGGCCAGGGCCCTTTCCACCATGAACTGGGTGGGGTTGGCTCCCACCCGATCGGCCAACAGCGCTAAAACCGGTTGAACCGCCGTGCACACGGGACGACTAGCCTCCTTGGCCCGCACGGGCCGTTGGTGTTCCGCTTCTGCGCGGACGCTGGGCGCATTTTGCACGATGGCCGGGAGAGGGGCAATTGTTTTGCCAAGAAAAAGCCGAGGCGGGCCGAGCGACCCGCCTCGGGTGCCGTCCTTGAACAGATGTTGGAATCGATCCCCCGGCACACTCCGGGACACAACGCTCCGGGAGGACGCCGGGGATGGGTTCACACGGCTGTGGCCTCGGCCGCCTCGTCGCTCTTGTCGCCCTCGGGGCTTTCCGGGGCCTTGAGCACGACGCGGGGGTTATCGAGGAAGCCGGTGAGCTTGGCCGCAGCGCTGGGATGTTGCAGCTTGCGGAGCGCGCGGCTTTCGATCTGGCGGATCCGCTCGCGGGTGACCGCAAAGATCTTGCTCACCTGTTCGAGGGTGTAGGCATGGCCGTCGCCGAGCCCGTACCGGAGCTTGATGATCTCCCGCTCGCGCCAACTGAGGCCTTGGAGGAGTTCGTCGATCCGCTCGCGGAGCAGCCCTTGGTCGAGGGCCACGGAGGGGCTCCCCTCGCGGTAATCGCGGAGCCATTCGCCCCAGCAGGTCTCGTCGCGGTTGCGGATGGGTTCATCCAGCGACAAGGGCTGGCGCTGCATGCGGAGGGCGTGGCCGGTCTCCTCGACGGCCCAGCCGACCGCGGCTGCCGTGTCCTCGATGGTGGCCTCGCCCTCGGTCTCCTGGTACAGGCGCTCGCTGGCACTGCGGACCTTGCCCATGCGCTCGCTGACGTGGAGCGGGATGCGAATGGTATGGCTCTGGTCGCCGATGGCGCGGGCGATGGCCTGCCGGATCCACCAAGTGGCATAGGTGCAGAACTTGAATCCCCGGGAGTATTCGTACTTGTCGACGGCCCGCATCAGGCCCGTGTTCCCCTCCTGGATGAGGTCGGAGAAGCTCAGGCCGCGGTTGCGGTACCGCTTGGCGATGGACACCACCAGGCGGAGGTTATGGTTGCAGAGCTGCTGGCGGGCCTTCTCATAGCGTGCCTGCCACCGCCGGACCTTTTCCAGCAGGCGCTGGAGCGAAGCGGTGTTCTCGCCGGCGCAGGCCTTGAGTTCCGCCAGTTCGGCCTCCCAGGCCGTTCGCTGGGCCGAACGCCGGGGCCGCTGGACCAGAAGCTGCTCCAGCTCCTGCATCCGCCGCAGCATCTCCTCGAGGTGCTCCAGAGCGGGTTGGAGCGGCTGGAGCTTGGGCCGAATCTTCTCGATCAGCTCCACCGCCTCGGCACGCCGCTGGCGGACCCGCTGGCGGGCCTGGCGGCGCTCGTCGAGCGGCCGGTTGGCGTCCAGGGCCACGGCCATGTCCGCCCGGTTCTCGGCCAGGATCTTTTCCAGCGCACGGACCGTGCGCGGCAGCGACCGCCGAACGCGGTCCTTTTCGGCCATGTCCCCCATCGAGACATCGATGGCGTCGTGGAGCCGGATCCGCCCCGTGTGCACCCCACGAAACAGTTCCACCGTGGCTCGGATGACGTAGTCCGAGCTCAGGAAGCTGCCACGATACAGCTTCCGCGACTTCTCGATTCGCCGGGCAAGCGTGATCTCCGCTTCCCGGCTCAAAAGGGGAATGGCATTGATCTGCCTCAGATACGTTTCCACGGCATCCGAAGGATGCTCGTTCATCGCAAGTCGTACCATGGGACTCCTGGAACTTTCTGTAAGCGCTTGTCCTCCTCGGTTGTCCGCGGCACCCCACGTGCCGCGGCACGGCGGGAAACGCCAGAGCCATTGGCGGCCAACACGGAGACCCTCCCGGGTTACCGCGGGCCTGCGAAATCACCCAGCATAACCGCAACCGCGGGAAGGGAGCAAGTAGGGCGGGCAATTCCACGACCGTCACCCCCAGACGAGTCTACACTGCCACCCGTCTAGGCGGGACAGGGATACCTCTCGGATCAGGGAAAGACCAGTCCTGTGGACCGCTATGTCGAGCTGGACTGCCCCCGTCTTTCCCTCCTAAGAGTTACATCACCCCCCAATGTCCTGTTGGCGCGCACCCGTTCCGCCTGTGTGTTTCGTATTTTTCGCACCCCAAGTCCGTGGGTAACCGGAATTTGGGGATTTTTGGCCCCAGCCCGACCGACCCCGCCC
>JBBIQF010000380.1:0-3383 GCA_037442445.1 Planctomycetaceae bacterium | reverse complement strand
CCTCCGAGCCACCCCCTGGCAGTTGGACTAGTATCGGTGCCTTAATCGCCCACCCATAAAGACTTGCGCACGTCGCGGCCGGTTCGTCAGAAATGCGTTATTTTGCCCAAAACATAGCGAGCACACCACCCGTAAGTTGTATTTCCTCTGCGGCCACGGCCGCCGTCGCCCCACGAGCTGGGTAGTTCTGCGGGGACGCGACGCCCCCAGGCGGTCCAACGCAGGGCCGGGTACTTGAGGCAGCCCACTATCGGTGGGGGGATTGCTGGCTCGGTGGCCCCGCCATTATGCTTTTGCCATGCGATGCACCCGACGCAAGTTCATCGAACAGGTTGCCGGGGGGATCAGCCTTCCACTCATCGGGCGCGCCGGCCGGATTGCAGCCGGGGCCGAGGAGCCGCTGGCCGGATTCGGCCTTGTGCCCTGCGGACGTCTGCCGCCCCGGCCCTCGGCCGGCATCGACGCTTCGCCGCTTTCCGTGGGGTACGAGACCCTGGACCGGAAGCTCTTCGACCCGGCCAAGACCTTCGCCCACGCCGCCCGGCTTGGCGCCAAGTGGGCCCGGTGCCAAACCGGCTGGGCCCGTACCGAGCGGGCCTCCGGCCAGTACGATTTCGGCTGGCTGGACGAGGTGGTCGATGGGCTCCGCAAGATCGGCATCCAGCCCTGGTTCAATCTGGGGTACGGCAACCGCCTGTACACGCCCGAGGCCGACGAGACCGCCGTAGGCTGGGTGCCGGTTTCTGACCGAGCGTTGGAGGGCTGGAAACGCTTTACGGCAGCCATCGCCGAGCACTTCCGGGGCCGCGTGCGCCACTACGAGATCTGGAACGAGCCGAACATCACCTCGTTTTGGAAGCCCGGTAAACCCGACGCCAGCCTGTACGTCCGGCTGGTGGCCCAGACCGCCCCCATCATTCGGCAGCGCGTGCCGGAGGCCGTCATTATCGGCGGGGCCTTGGCCGGGGTGCCGCTCGGCTACCTCAAGGAATGCCTGGCCGCCGGGTTGGCGAAGCACGTCGATGTGGTGTCGTATCATCCCTATCGCGAAATCCCGGAGAGGAACTACGACGCCGACGTGCACGCCATGCGCCGCCTGCTGGCCCAACACGGGGCCCGCCTCAAACTGTGGCAGGGCGAGTGCGGCTGCCCATCGAAGAAGGGCGGGGCGGGGGCCCTGGCCCACGCCGACTGGAACGAGACCCGCCAGGCCAAGTGGCTGCTGCGGCGGATCCTGAGCGACCTCCGCCTGGAAGTCGAGTTGACCTCCTACTTCCTCATCGTGGACCTGGTAGGCTATCGGGGGAGCACGAACTGGAAGGGCTTGCTTCGCGGCTCGGACTATAGTCCCAAACCTGCGTACTTCGCGTACCAGCATCTGTGCGCCCTGTTCGACGCCAAGACCGTCAAGGCCACGATTCCGATGCAGGTGGACCGGCCGGATGGGGTCGAGGTGATCACGGCCAGCTTCCTCCGGCAGGGCGTGCCGTTGTACGCCTACTGGACGCCGGCCGATCTCACCAAAGACACCCCGCCACGCCAGGTGCGGCTGCGCGTGGGCCAACCACTCCAGCGCCCCGTGCTGGCGGATCCGCTGAGCGGGCGGGTTTTCCGGCCGACCGGACTGGACCGGCTACCCCTGGCCGACTATCCGCTGCTACTCACCTCTGAAGACGTCCTTGCATGAGCCCCGGCGTGGCCGAGGGTAAGCGGCGGCGCGGCCCGCCGACGGGCCTGCTTGGGGTTTGGCGTTCCCTGGGGGCGGTTCGGCCCGCGTACTGCGCTGGGGCTGACCGCCTTAGCAACGTCCTAGGGAATACGCCCTTAGCCCCGCTGCTCCATCGGGACATAGTCCGTCTGGCGCGGGCCGACGTAAATCTGGCGGGGTCGCATGATCTTGGCCGTGGGATCGTCGTGCTGTTCCTTCCACTGGGCGATCCAGCCGGGCAGCCGGCCGATAGCGAACAGCACGGTGAACATGTTGGTGGGGATGCCCATGGCCCGCAGCAGGATGCCGCTGTAGAAATCGACGTTGGGGTAAAGCCGGCGCTCGACGAAATAGGGGTCGTTCAGCGCCAGTTCTTCGAGCTTGCGGGCGATATCCAGAAGGGGGTCGTGCCGTTTGAGGGTGGCGAACACCTTTTCGCTGGCCTGTTTGAGGATCTTGGCCCGGGGGTCGTAGTTCTTGTACACCCGATGGCCGAAGCCGTACAGGCGGAAGTTGCTCGTCTTGTCCTTGGCCAGGCGGATGCATTCCTCGGGAGTGATGCCGCCCCGGTAGATGCGTTCGAGCATTTCCAGGACTTCGACGTTGGCGCCGCCGTGCAGGGGGCCCCACAGGGCGCAGACGCCGGCCGCGCACGAAGCGAACAGGTTGGCGCGGGCCGAGCCCACGGTGCGTACCGTCGAGGTGCTGCAATTCTGTTCGTGGTCGGCGTGGAGGATGAGCACCAGGTTCAAGGCGTCCTCGATCTCCCGCGTGACGATGTACTGTTTGTAAGGGAGCGAGAACATCATGTGCAGAAAGTTGGCACAATAGCGCAAGTGCGGGTCGGGGTAGATGAAGGGCAACCCCCGCGACCGGCGATAGGAGAACGCCGCGATGGTCCGGACCTTGCTGATGAGCCTTGCCGCCGCCTCGACGAACGATTCCGGGTCCTCCAGGGCCAGGAATTGGGGGTGGAAGCAGGCCAGATTGCTCAGGGTGGCCGAAAGGATGGCCATGGGCGGCGCGTCGACCGGGATATGCTGGTACTGGTGCTTGAGCCCTTCGTGCAAGAGTTCGTTTTCGGTCAGGCGGGCGCTGAAGTCTTTCAGCTCGGCATGGTTGGGCAGGTGGCCGAAGATCAACAGGTAGGCCACCTCGACGAAATTCGGTTTTTCGGTGAACTGCTCGATGGGGATGCCGCGGTAGCGGAGAATGCCTTGCTCGCCGTCGATGTAGGTGATAGCGCTGCGGCAGACGGCGGTGTTGCCCAGGGAGGGGTCGAAGGTGACCAGGCCGGTTTCGTCGCGGAGCCGCGAGATATCGATGCCGCATTCGCCTTCCACGCCCCGGATGAGAGGGAGTTCCACCCGCCGATCGCCGGCGATGTGAATGGCCTTGTCGCTCATGGGTAACGATTCCCGCTTCAAGTTGGATGCCGAAAAACGCGCCATCGCCCGGCGCATAAGGGCGCCGGGTTGGAATCTCTCACCCGCAAGGTTGGCCCCGCAGAACCCTCCCGCGGCCCGGCGGCGGGGGGCGCCACCTGGCAGAGGGTTGCGCCGCACGGGCTGGTTGCTGCCCGAAGAGTCGCCTCGCAGCCGCACGCCGCCCCACGAGTGCGGCCGGATACCCGGTGCCCCCTCTTCCCCTTGGAATATTACCGGCTGCGGCAAAC
>JBBIQF010000379.1:0-6512 GCA_037442445.1 Planctomycetaceae bacterium | reverse complement strand
GTGCTTGGTCATTGGTGCTTCGTCATTCGACATTTGTCTTTCGACATTCGTCATTTACCGCATCTGCGTGCCTACCGCCCTTTCCTTCGCGGCCGGGGGCGGGGCGCATCGAATAGCGGCGGCGGCATTTGGGCGACGAGCTGGTCGATTTGGGCCTTGTCGAGGTCTGGCCGGGGCCGCGCCCAGGCCCGGAAAATCCGCAAACCCATGCGCCGGGCCATGATCTCGCGCCGCGTCCGGCCCAGGGGCGCATCGGGCCAGGGGCCCTGCTGCACGTGGAACTCGAACAACTGCGGCACCACGGCCGACATGTAGCGCCAGTACGCCGGATTATCGGTCTGCAAGACCAGCAGTCCCCCGGGGACCAGGGCCTGATGCACCAGGGCCAGGAACTCGGGCGTCACCAGCCGGCGCTCTTTTTTCTGGGCGTCGCTGTATGGCTGGGGATGGTACACGTGGATTTCCGCCACACTGTGCGGCGGCACGTAGCGCTGGAGGAACTCCCTCCCTCCGCACACCGCAAGACGCACGTAGTGCAGGCCGCGCTGATTGGCCCGGCGCGTGGCGTACCGGATGACCACAGGCAGGATGTCGATGCCCAGGTGATTGAGTTCCGGCCGGGCCAGGGCGCTGGACAGGATGAACCGCCCATTGCCGCAGCCGATGTCCAGCACCAAAGGCGCGTCGCGCCCGAAGAGGGCGGCGAAGTCCAGCGGCCCCTCCGGCGGCAGTTTCTTGAGCGCCGTGCGTGCCCACTGCTCGGGCGGCAGGATGATGCCCGGGATGGGAATGCCCAGTTCGGTTTCCACCTGGCCCGCCGGAACGCCCGGGCCGGTGGGCATCTCAGGGTTCGACTTCGACATGGACCGCGTTGACCGCCGTCTGGCCGTGGCGATCGGTCCGCTGGACCCGCACGATGTAGTGGCCCGGCTTGGCAAACCGGTGGCGTACGACCACGTAGCCGCCCGGGGCCAGCGGCTTCACATTGCCGTCCGAGCGCGTGGTTTGGCGGGGCGAGCCGTCGCCGAAATCCCAGGTTTCCTCGCCGTCGGTGGTGCCGAAGGTGCGGGCCTTGAACGTAATCTCCTGGCCGGCCCGAACGCCCAGCGTGGGATGGTACGTAACATGGACGGAGGGCGGCGCTTCCTCGGCCCGCTGGCGATCGATGACCACCACCACGGCGAAATCGTAGTCGATGTTGCCGGCCGGGTCGGTTACTTTGACCACCTCGGTATAGTAGCCGGGCTTGCTATAGGTGCGCGTTACGCGGGGTCCCTCGGCCGAGGTGCCGTCGGTAAACGTCCATTGGAATCGGGCGGGCGGCCCCAGGGCGCTCCACGAGCGGCTGGCATCGAGTTCGACGGCTTGCCCGCTGAGGATCAGATGATGGGGCCGGGCCACGGCCAGCACCTTGGGCCGATATTCCCGCAAGTACGCCTCCCACACAAAGGCGTACGCCTCGTGGCAGCCCCACTTGCCCGAGGGCTGGCGGCAGAAGATGTCGAAATGGAGATGCGTCCACCCGCCACTCCCCCCCTCTTTGCCCAACAGCCCCAGGCGCTGGCCGCGGCGGACCTGCATGCCAGGCCGGATTTCCGGATCGAGGCGGTAGAAGTGGCTATAGCGGTAAAACCAGCCCCGGCCGTCCAGAAGGTAAACCACATCGTAGCGCGGGCTGACCGGAGTATCTTGGTACCCCGGAAGCACTTCCTTGCCGGCCGACACCACAAGGCCATCGGTAGCCGCCAACACCTCGTCCAGCCCCTCGCAGCCCCCGAAATCCAACCCGTAGTGGTAGTAGATTTTGCGGACTTTGGGGTTTTCGCCATGATCGACATACACCGGCTCGTTGGCCATCTGGGTCGAGGCGGCCAGCCAGCGTTGCCGCAAGGGATAGCCGAATGTGCCGGGGGCGGTCCAGGGCGAGCCGGCCGGCCAAAGTCGCAGCCGGGCGGCCTTCAGCAGCCCCCAGGCGTCGGTGTTGCTGTTGCGCGTGGGGCCACGGGTAATGGGACAATCGATCTGCACCGGCCCCAGCGCCACAGGCAAGTGGTAGTTGGCCGAGGTCAGCCAGGCCTGCTGGCCATCGACTTCGACCCGCACCCGCGCCCGGCGCACGGCGTCGCGCACGGGGTCGGCTTCTTCCTTGAGATCGAGCAGCTTGACCTGCACCTTCTTGCCGTCGGAAAGCGTCACGGATTGGCTTTCGCGGACCTCCAGATCGATCACCCGTTCGAGCACCGGGATGCCCGGCGGCGGCGAGGGGCCCGATTCGGCGGCCCACGCCCCCCCAGCCGCCGGCGCGCCCACCAAGGCGGCCGCCAACATCACGCGAAAGAAACTGCGGCGCGGCCACCCGGCAAACCGAACTACGCTTGCCGCGTTGGCCTGCCCCACGGGCACAAAGCTGTTGTAAATCCTCATCATAGTGCAACTCCACGAATCAGGCCGAAAGCGGCGGCTCGAAACCCTCGAATCCGACGGGATGTTCGATCCAGTCTCGGTAGCACCGGCCGCATAGCCAAAACACCATCTGGCGGTACACCTGGTCCAGGGCTTCCTGGGGCGAAAGGTCTTCCAGGGCCTCAACCAGCCGGGCGATTTCCTCCCGCGGGGCGCGTGCCACGGCTTCGGCGGTGAACACCGGGGGGGCGGGGTCGGCCAGGGCCTGGATGCGGACCAGATAGCCGTCGCCGCGGCCGGGATGTACGGCCGTGCCGCACCGCCGGCAGAGCGGGACACCGCGGGATGCCTCGATGTGCTCGCCGCTTGTCATGGCCGTATTGTAATGCCGCGGCGGCCGGGTTGCATCGTGGCCCCGGCCCGAACAGAATGGCGGGGTGTCCCCCGTGAGCTTTGCATAGGCGCAGCCCGCCGGCCCGGCCAAGGGCTGCCGGCACGCCTCAAGAGAGCTTCTTGCGATGCCTGTGCCAGACTGCGATCCGAGCGCTGCGAAGCAATTCGCCGCCTACCAAGAGCGGCGGCGCAACGAGCTTTGGGGCCTGTTGGGCGACCTCCCGCCCCGCCGCCCACCCGAAGCGCGGATTTGCCGGGCCGAGCATGGCCCCGGCTTCGCGCTGGAACACCTGGAACTGGAGCTTAACGGCATCGAGCCCGTACCCGCCCTGCTACTCGTCCCCGAGCGCCGCCCGCAGCCGGCCCCGGGCCTGTTGTACATCCACTCGCACGGCGGCCATTACGAGCTAGGTAAAGAGGAGTTGCTTTCGGGCCTGGATGTGCTGCCTGCCTACGCGCCGGTCTGCGTGGAAAAGGGCCTGGTCACGCTGGCCATCGATAGCTGGTGCTTCTCCGGGCGCAAACATCACGCCGATGGCCTGCGGGGCGAGCATGATACCTTCAAACTAATGCTCTGGCGCGGCCAGACCCTGTGGGGCATGATGCTCTTCGACGAGGTCCAAGCCCTGAGTTACCTGGCCAGCCGGCCCGAAGTGGATGCCACGCGCCTGGGCGTGTTCGGCCTGTCGATGGGGGCGACCAAGGCCTGGTGGCTGGCGGCACTGGACCCGCGCGTCTCGGTGTGCATCAACCTCTGCTGCCTGACGGACTACGAAGAGCTGATCCGCACCGACCATCTGGTCGGCCACGGCATCTACTATTACGTGCCTTCGCTGCTGAAACACTTCCAGACCCACGAGATCTGCGAGCTGATCGTCCCCCGGCCGCACTTGAGCCTCAATGGCCGGCGCGACCCCCTTACGCCACCCCGCGGCGTGGAACGCATCCGCGATCATCTGCTTCCGTTGTACCGGCGCTACGGGCGCGACGAGGACTTGTGCATCGAGCTGTTCGACTGCGGCCATGAGGAGACGCCCGCCATGCGCCAGCGCGTGCTTGAGTGGTTCGACCGGTACCTGGTGGGTCCGTTGCCATGATTGCCCCGGTCTGCCAGGCGCTTGACGGGCCCGGCCGCGCGGGCGATCATTCAGCGCGTAGGGTGCGTGCTGTGCACGCACGTGCACCGCGGGAACCACCAAGGATGAATGACGAATGTCGAAAGACAAATGACGAATGACGAAGGACCAAGCACCAAGCACCAATGACCAAGGACCACGGAATAACGGCCGAGCCGCAAGCTTGGGTGCTTGCACCGCCGGGATGAAACCGGCGGCTCGCGGGCAAACCGCTGGGCGCGAGTTGCCCGCGCGGCCGTGCCCTGTGGAATCACGCATGTCCAACTGAAATGGGGAAGGTACTTATGACCACGCGCAAGCTTACTCGCCGGGGGGTCTTGGGCGGATTGTGTGCGGCACCGTGGATCGTGCCCGCGACGGTGTTCGGCGCGACCTCTCCCAACGAGCGGATCACGGTCGGCTGCATCGGCACCGGCAACCAGGGCTTCAATATCCTCAAGCAGTTCCTCAAGCACGCCGAGGCCCAGGTGGTGGCCGTCTGCGATGTCAACCGGGGCAGCTACGGCTACCGCGACGAGGATCAGTTCTGCGGCCGGGAACCCGCCCAGCAGCTTGTGGAGCAGCACTATGGCTCGGCACGGGCGTCGGGCCAGTATCGAGGATGCGCAGCATATGTCGATTTCCGGGACCTGTTGGCCCGCAAGGACATCGACGCGGTGGCCATCGTCACCCCGGACCATTGGCACGCCATCATGGCGGTGCGCGCGGCGGAGGCGGGCAAAGATATCTACTGCGAAAAACCCTTGTCGCTGACGATCCGCGAAGGGCAGGAGATGATCGCCGCGGTCCGCCGCCATGGCCGCATCCTCCAAACCGGCAGCCACGAGCGCTCCAACCCCGTCACCCGGTATGCCTGCGAACTGGTACGCAACGGGCGGATTGGCCAGGTCAAACGGGTAACCACGTTCGTGGGCTACCACAACAAGGTGGGCCCCGGCCCCGGGTGGAAACCCATGCCGGTCCCCGAAGGGTTCGATTACGAGCGCTGGCTGGGGCCGGCCCCCTGGGCACCGTACCACAAAGATCGCTGCCTGTATCGGTTCCGCTTCATCTACGACTACTCGGGCGGGCAGGTGACCAACTTCGGCGCGCACTCCAACGACATGGCCCAGTGGGCCTTGGGCACCGACAACACCGGCCCGGTCGAGGTGGAATGCCTCGACGCCAAGTTCTTGCCCGAGGGGAGCCTGTTCAACGCGGCCACCGAGTCCCGTTACCGCTGCCGCTACGCCAATGGCGTCGAGCTGTTCTGCGTTACCGACAAGTCGCAGGTGGGGGCCCGCTTCGAGGGGACCGAAGGCATGGTCCAAGTGGGTTACGGCGGTTTCTTCACCCAGCCCGAATCGCTCAAGACGGCCAAGCTAGGCCCCAACGACATCCGGCTGTACGCCAGCGACGACCATGTGGGCGATTTCCTGCGAAGTGTCCGCACCCGGCGCGACCCGGCGGCGCCGGTGGAGGTGGGCCACCGCTCGGCCTCGGTCTGCCATCTGGGCAACATCGCCATCTGGTTGTGGAAGCGGGGTATTCGCAAAGTCCTGGTCTGGGACCCCGTGGCCGAGCGGTTTCCCCACGACGACGAGGCCAACGCCCTCTTGACCCGCGCCCGCCGGGCGCCCTGGCAAGCCTGATAACCCGGCCCACTGGTGCAGAGGTTCTGCCATGCCGCCCTCACCCCTGTATCGCCATCTGGCCGTGTGGAAGGAAAAGGATGTGACGGTGGTCCGCTTTGGCGAACATCGCATCCTGGACGAACTGACCGTCAACAAACTCAGCGAAGAGCTGTACCAGGTGGCCGACCGGCCCGATTGTGGGAAGCTGCTGGTCAATTTCGCCAGTGTGGACCACCTGACTACCCTGATGCTCGGAAAGCTGGTCATGCTGCGGCGAAAGATGGAGGCCAAGGGTGGGCTTTTTGCGGTCTGCGACCTGGAGCCCCGCGTCCGCGAGGTCGTGTTGAGCACCAATCTCGACAAGATCATTACCATCTACGAGAGCGAAGGCGAAGCGCTGCGGGCAATGGCTTCGGCGCGGTAGGGTGCGTGCTCGGCACGCACGCGGAGCCGAGGAATGGCGAATGCCAGAGGAAGCACCCGTCACCAAATCCCAATGACCAACGTCCGGCCAATGACGAATGTCGAAAGACAAATGTCGAAAGAAGCAGCAATGACCAAATCCCAATTCCAATGACCAATGGGCCGGCGCGCCGTAAGACCGAGCCGCGACCGCAAGGAAGCGGCCAGCCGAGAGCAGGGAGCAAGGCGCAGGGAGCAGGGGGCACTCAAGAACAAGCCGCCAGGTTCACTCCGGCGGTGCAAGCACCTAACCTTGCGGCTCGGTCGTCATTCTTTGGTCATTGGTGCTTGGTCATTGGTCATTGGTGCTTGGTCATTGGTCATTGGTCATTCGTCATTTGTCTTTCGTCATTCGTCATTCGTAGTCTGCCCCGCCTTCGCTGGTCGCAGGGGTACGAACTCGAAGACCTCGACGCTATTGGCCGACTCCAGGCCGCGCTTGTTGAACACCGGCAGCGGGTAGCTTTCGCGCCGGACGAGCCGATACTGTGTCTGCATCTCCGCG
>JBBIQF010000378.1:0-6521 GCA_037442445.1 Planctomycetaceae bacterium | reverse complement strand
CGGAGCGTGGCCCTCCACCTTGGAGGGACGCGCTCCGTCGCGTCCGCCGCGCTCCGATGTTCGCCCTACCCGACACGGTCGTTCCTCTTGAGCATCCGGAAGGCCCCGGGGCCGGGAACGGTTACCAATGCCTTGGCCACGACGGAGCGTGGCCCTCCACCTTGGAGTGGGCGGCGGCGAGTATCCTGCCCGCCCCATTTGCCTGGCGCGGCATGGATGAGTCGCTCGGCCGAGCGGCAAGCCATGGTGGGGCAGGCAATGCGGTGCAGGGTGGCTGATGGGACTCGAACCCACAACTTCCAGATCCACAGTCTGGTGCTCTAACCAATTGAGCTACAGCCACCGTGGGGCGAGGCTCCGGCGGGTGCCGGCCAAGGGCCGCCGTCTTGGTGACCCTGCCTGGGGTGGGTATCCACTTCCGCCGGAGGACGGGTTTGCCCGAAACGGCGCGGACCCAGCCCGCTTGTCGTAAGGTTACCGAATCCGCCGGGCGTGGCAAGGGTAGGCATGTGCCGGGGCCAGCCATTGTTCCAGGAGTGCGGCCACGTGCTCGAAGGGGGCCTGGGCCGGCCAAGGGCAGTGGACGATCAGTCCGCCGCGATGGGGTTCGAAGGCCGCCTGCACGCGCTCGACCGCCTGGCGGATGGCCTCGCGAGGGCCTTGCAGCACCAGGCCGGGATTTTCCAGGGCGATCCAGAACGTCACCCGGTCCCGCCATCGCTGGCCGACGGTTTCCAGAGGGGCCAGGTGCAGGGGGCAGTGCACCGCGTCGATGCCGATTTCGATGAGGTCATCCAGCAGCGGGGTGACATCGCCGCTGGCGCGGAAGAAGACGAACTTATCGCCGCCGCGCAGCAATTCGCAGTAGTGGCGGTAGAGGGGTTTGAAGACGTCGCGCCACACGTCCAGGCCGATGCGCAGGCCTTCTGGGCCGGCCATCGCGTCGCCGAAAGCCACGCCATCGACCTCGGTGCCGGCCCAGACTTCGGCCTCGCGGGCATAGTACTCGTGGATGAGGTCCAC
This sequence comes from Planctomycetaceae bacterium, assembly GCA_037442445.1. Lineage (GTDB taxonomy): Bacteria > Planctomycetota > Planctomycetia > Pirellulales > Thermoguttaceae > JANLFZ01. Next base: position 5,498 of record JBBIQF010000378.1, on the reverse strand, counting down.
GAGGCGGCGGATCTCGGCGGTGCCGTGATGCAGTTCGTCGAGGGCGGCAGGCCCGCGCAACAGCAGCAGGCGTTGGAAAGGGGCGATTTCGGTGGGGGCCAGTACGAAGCGCGAGGTGGCCGAGCAGCTCCGCTGGATGGCCGAGAGGTTCATGCGATCGATGACTTCGCGGGGAGGGCGGAAGGAGGCCCGTTGGGCGGGGTCGGCCAAGGGGGCTTCGAGGAGTTCGGGTTCTGCGCCGCGGTGGGGGGTATTCCAGACGCAACCCCAGGCGTCGGTCCATTGGCCGGGTTCCAGCGGGTTGCCTTTGGAGCGGTGGCCGCGGGAATATTGGAAGTCGGGGAAGACGATATCGGGGGGGTAGCGGAGGCGGATTTCGGCCAGTTCGTCGGGGCGGAGGCATTCGACGGCGGGGGCCGGCCAGAGGTCGCGGGGGGGCCGGTCCACGGGCTGGTGATGCAGTGCACAGAGGACGCGATCGCGGGCAGTGGGCATAGCGAAGGCCAATTACAGGTCCGAGATCAAGCCATCGGCAACGCGTTGCAGGCCGGGGCGGTCCAGGATGCAGACGCGGTTGGTTTGGGGCTCGGCAATCAGGCCGGCATCGACCAGGCGGCGGATGCTCCGCGAGAGGGTTTCGCTGGTGAGGTTCAGGTGGCTGGCGACGTGCTTTTTGAGCATGGGCAGTTCGACGGGTCCGGTGGAGCCGGCCGCGGTCTGGAGCAGATACCGTGCCAGGCGCCCCAGCGCGTCGCGGAGCACGACGTCTTCCAGCAGGTCCACCAGTTGGCGGACCCACAGGCTCAGGCTGAGCATCATGCCCATGCAGACCGAGTGATCGTCTTCCAGCAGGCGGATCAGGGGTTCCTGGGGCAGCAGGGCGCAGCGGGTAGGGGCGGCGGCTTCGGCATTGGCGGGGCAGGGGAAGCGGCCGATGGCCGCCACCTCGCCGAACGTGTTGCCCGGCCCCACCATGTGCAGAACATGTTCTTTGCCGCTGGCAGCCACTTTGAACACGCGGACCAACCCGGTGCCGACGACGAACATGCCCGGGCAGGGCTGGCGCTGGCGGAAGATGGTTTGACCTTTGTCGAAGTCGGCCAGGCGGGCCATGGCCACCAGGCGCTGGAACCCCCGGGCGTCCACTCGGGAGAACCAGCGGCACCGTTGGAGGATTTCTGCCACGTTCATGGGCTATAAGCGCATTGCCAGCCTTGGCCGGACGAGCCGATATGCACCCCGGCGCCCACCTGCAAGCGCGGGATTATACGGTTTTGGGTGCGGCGGTGCCAACGGGATTGGCAGGGGCGTGGCCACGGGGCCACGGCGGCGGCTGCCGGCCGGTCCAACGCAGCGCGGGTCGATGGGCCGCCTTGGAGGGCCTTGCTGGCCGCCGCCAAGGCCATGCCGACTGGCCCATCACGGCCGGCTACGGGCCCGTGCGGCACCAGGGCGCTTGACGTTTTCTTGCCCCGGCGGGTTAGCGGCTTTGCGCCCGCGTTGGGGCGGGCCGGTACAGGTTGCGGATGTCGTCGGCCGAGAGCTCGACTTGGGGATCGAACTTCGGGCTGGCCATGTACCGTAGCAGGCTGGCCCGCATCTGCCGGGCTACGGGGCGGCGGTCCAGATCGGTCTGGAGGTCCATAGAACAGGCCAGGAGTTTTCCGCCGGCCACGCGGGCCTCGAAAGCCAAGGCCAGGCGCTTGGGCTCGAACCAATCGGGCACCACCTGGACCAATGGCCGGAGCGGGCGGGGCAGCGCGTCGAGTTCCATCGTGGCGGCGGAGTGGACCAACTCCCACCACTGCCAGTTGGTGTGATACTCGGTGGGGAAGCTGGCCAAGGCCGGGTGCTTGGGGTCGCAGAGGATGCCCAGGGTGTGCGGGGCCTGGCGGCGGGTCCATGCGGTGTTCCAAAAGATGGAGGAAAAGCCTAGCACCACATCGGTCTTGACCTGCCGGGGCGGGATGAGCAGCAGCACTTTCCGGCCGGCTCGGAGTGCGGCAAGGGTGTGCTCGTCCAAGGCCTGGGCCAGTATGATGCCGGGGGGCGGCCCCACGGGCACCGTGGCCGGGTAAATCCACAGGTCCCAGTCGTTTTCGAACTCGGTTTGGTCAATGCCCGCCACCAGGCGGAGTTTTTGGGGTGCGGGGATGCGATCCAAGGGGAGTTCGACCTCGCCCACCGGCGTGAGGCTGCCCATGGCGATGCGCTGGGGCTGGAAGCGGCCGGTGGCCAGAGGTTTGCCCTCGGACCCAAGCAGGTGCCACACCACCTGGGGGTGGTCGAGGTCGGCCGGCCCGAAGTGCGATACTTCCAAGCTGGCCCGCAGTCGTTCAGCGGTGGTGAAGATGCGTTGGGGCAGCCGCGCCAACACGACGGTGGTGTTGCAGAAGCGGCGGAACTGGCCGGGGGTGAGATAGGGCTTGGAGTCCCAGAAGGGATCGAGGATCCCGACCAGGGCCGTGCCCTGGCCAGGAAAATCGTGCAGGTCCAACAGCTCGAAGCCACCGAACCCCGGGGTGCGCAACGCCGATTCGATCTCTTCCTTGTAGCACAGGGCCTGCAACTTGCCCGAAGCCATGAGGAAATCGCGGGCCAAGTGTAGCATTCCCGCGTGCTCGAGGAAATCGCGGAAGATTTCGAAGTTCCGGGGTTTGAGCGGGCCGCGGTATTTGGGAATTTCGTCGAAATTGGGGTACACGCACCACTGGCCGATCTCGTGCGAAATGATTGGCACCCGGTACCGCTGGACCACGGCGCGGTAGTCGGTTTGGGTTTCGGGAGGGCGGGCGTTGATGCGGCTCCCTAGCCCCTGGCCCCAGGCCTGAATGCGGGGCTCGGGGGTTACGTGGAACTGGCTTTCGTCGATAAGCGGCCAGCCGGAGGCGCTCGAGTACAAGCGGCGGGGATCCTTCTCTTGGTAATGGCGGACCCACTTGCGGAGATAGACGGCGCCGTTGCCGGGGCCGGCCGGCTCGTTGCCGTACAGCATCAGCACAAACGACGGGTGGCTGCCGTAGGTCCGGAGGATGCGGTCGGTCTCGTCGTACAGCCAGCGGTCCAGCGGATCGCCCCGGCCCAGGCTGGCTCCCTGGTTGGCCCACGACGGGCCTTCCACATGCAGATAGAAGCCCAACTCGTCGGCAGCCACGAAAGCCGCTTCGGGCGGGCAATGCGAGTGGAACCGCAGCAGGTTCAGGCCGTGCGCCTTGCACACCTGGATGATCCGCTTCCAGGAGTCCACATCGGTGGGTGGGTAGCCCGTAAGCGGAAAGATGCAGCATTCCAGGGTTCCGCGGAAAAACACCGGCCGGCCATTGAGCACGAATTGCGTGCCCCGCGTCGAGAGTTCGCGCATGCCGAAGACCACGCGCCGGCTGTCGGCGGCAACAACGGGCGATCGCGTTTCCAACGACAGTTGCGCCTCGTAAAGGGCCGGCTGGAACTCGTCCCAAAGCCGGATGCCGTCACCGAGCGGGCAGGTGGCCTCGACCAGCGTATCGCCCTGGGGCACCAGGGCCACCTTCAACGTCTGCGGCGGGTGGGCAGGCGCAGCACCGCCGCGCAAATGGACCTGGAGCTTCAGCTCCCCTTCGCCCGGCTTGCCAGTGGCGTTTTTGATGGCGATGCGGAACCTGGCCTGCCGGCCCGGCACATCGGGGAATACCTGCACATCGTCCAGCCACACCCGGTCGGTGGCCACCAGGCGAAGCCGGCCTGCGATGCCGTTCCAGTTGGTCTGCGTATGGTCCGAGCCGCTGTGCGAGTTCGGCCCCACGTTAACGATCAAGCGGTTATCCATGCGAAGCGTCAGCGTATGCTTGCCCGGCGGAACATGACCCGAAAGATCGTACACATGAGGAGTGGCCAGCGAATCGCGGGAGCCCAGGCACTTGGAATCGGCCCACAGGGTGGTTTGCCAGTGGCAGCGCTCCAGTTCGAGGACCACCCGCTTGTCGTGCCAGCCGGCGGGGATGGTTACCTCGCGCTGGTACCATGCGGGGCCCACGTAATGCCGCTCGGGCTGGAGCCAAAACGGTACCTTGATGTTGCCGGGCTTTCGATACGGGGCATAGCGCGGCGACTCGAAGTACGAGCGGTCGATGATATCGCCCGTCCAGCGGGTGTCCACGCGGATTTCCTCGCCAAAACCCTGCTCCTGGAGCGAACCCGGCAGCCGGATGGATTCCGGCAGGGTCTGGGCAAACCAGCGCTGGTGCTGGCCGGCATCGTGCGGATCGAGGCGGAACCGCCACGTGCCGGCCAGGTCGATGGCCTCGGCCGCGGCGGCCGCTTGTGCCGCGGGCTCGGAAGCCGCCAGAGCGATGCCGGACCAGGCAGCGATGGTCAGGGCTGCCACGATCATTGCGCGCAGATGGGACCGCATGGGTATTCCTTTGCAAATTTTCAACAAGCGATGCAGAAAACGCTGTTAGGCTGCAGGCGACTAAACAAGGGACATACGGTTTATTTGCGCGAGGCACGTGCCGCTGCGCGCTGGAGAACCGAAACGGCAGTGTTTACTGTGGTTTATCAGCGCCGAGGACCGGCGGCGTAAAGCAACCGGCTCGCCGAGCGTCATGCGGCGCCGGTGCAGCCGGCGGCGTAAAGCGCCGGCCCGTCGATTGCTGTTGCCCGCCGCTGGGGCAATCGGCTACGGGCCGGCCAGGTCCCGTGTTTCGGCCAGTTTCCAGGTCTTGCCGCCGTCGGGCGATACCAAGAGCACGCGCCGCCGGCCCCAGTGGTCGTTCCGGTAATGCCAGTAGGTGGACCAGTAGTCGTAGGAAAGGAACAGCCGGCCCTTGTGGTCGATGGTCAGCCGGTGGTAGTACACGCTGTACTCCGAGAGCGGCGGCACGACCAGCACCTGGGGCGGTTCCCACGAGTGCTCGGCGGGCTTGCGCTGCCAGGCCAAGGTGGCGTAATGGCTGGCCGGGAACGGCGCCTGGCCTCGCTTCCACAGACGGAAGGCCATGTGCAGGGCATCGTCCGGGCCGCAGACCAGGCCGATGTAGGTCTGTTCCAATCCTTCGCCGGCTAGCACCGGGGCGGTCCATCCTTGAGTCGAGTCGTTCGGGGCAAGCGACCTGGCGTAGGGGAAGGGCCGGCCGTGGGTCCCAGCCACCACGTGCAAGTAGCCCTTGCTATCCATGGTGATGCTGGGCGAGTTGTGGACGTCGTTGGGTGGGGGCCCGTGGCCGACCAGAGCCGGTTTGCTCAACGTGCCGGCCGAGCGGTCGAAAGTGGCCACGAATGTGGGTACGCCCGGCGCCTTGACTTTCGGATCGGTAGCCTCGGCCCACACGACGTGGACCTTGTCTCCGCGCGAAACCACGCTGTTCGGCGAGCCGGAATGGGCCGACAGTCCGATGCACTGCCGCGAGACCATCACCGGCGGGTCCACCGTGACGCGGCCCTCGCGGTTGCGCGGCAAGAATAACTCCAGGTCGTTGATCCGGCGCCAAATGCGCTTGGGGTCCGCGGCGGTCTGGGTG
>JBBIQF010000377.1:0-6533 GCA_037442445.1 Planctomycetaceae bacterium | reverse complement strand
GGGTTCCAGCAGCATCTGCTCGAGGTGCAGGCGCTGAAGGGCGTCGCGCTGCATGACCTGCACGACCGACTGGGGAAAATAGGTGCGGATATCGCCCAGCCAGCGATTGACATTGGGGCACGAGCTGCCCAGCCCCGCCGAGCGGTCGGAGTCGTACAGGGCCTCCAGCACGCGGTCCATGCCGAGGTCGGCGCCGGCCAGTTGCGCAGGGATTCCCTCCTGGCCGCTGGCGGCTTCGGCCGCGCGGCCCAGCACGAGGCGCCAGCGCCGCAGGCGTTCTTCATTCTCAACGGGCATCGAAAGGAACTCCGAGGATATGGGCCAGCACGGGAAGGGCCTTTTGTGCCCGGCCGACAGCGACGCCGTCCGGTGCCGGCGCGGCGCGGGCGGGGCTACCTGCGGCCGGGCCCCCAAGCCGCTTGACCTTCTCGCCCATCTGGCGGCGTTCGGCCGGGGTGAAATCGGCAAAGGCCCGGCGGACCAAAGGCAGCATCTGGCGGAACACCTCGTCGGGCAACTCGCTCAGCCAGCGGTCGAACGCCTGCCACACGCCGTCGTAGTGCAACAGCAGCATGCCGCTGCCGCGGAGGAGCCCGGCAGCCCACGCCGCCGCTTGGGCCGGCGGATTGGCCAAGGCCAGCGCTAGCCGGGCCATCCGATACAACTCTTCCTCCGCGATGGCGCCTTTCTCCAAAAGCAACCGGCAGCACCAGCCGCGGATCAGCCCATGCACATCGCGGCGCATCAGCCGGCCGAGGGCCTCCTGCCAGGGCTGGCTCAGGTGGGCCAGGTCCAATAGGTCCAGGGCCTGCTGCACGTTGCCGATGCTCTGGACCATCTCCTCGGCGGCCTCGTCGTTGAGGGCGTGGCAGGCGGCCGGCAATCCCACCAGGGCCCGCTCGAACATCCCCACCAGAATCGGCAGCACCTCGACCGCCTCGGTACCGCGCACATCGCTGTAGCGGGCGATGCGGGCCAGCGGCAGCAGGGCGTCCATCAAGTGGCGAACATCGGCCGCCACCGCCGCCTGGGTCTGCAACCGCGACAACAGCGGCGGCACCGCGGCGCTCAGCCCGGCCAGAATCGCCAGGTCCAAAGTGCCGGTGATGTCCGCCAGCCGGTCGCTCGATTCCGCATCATGGATGGCTTTGGCCCCGGCGGCCTCGGCAATGGTGTTGCCCCACACGTTGGCCTCGATCAGGGCGACGGCCAGTTCGGGTTTCCACTCCAGTTTCCAGAGTTCGTGGAAGGTCGATTGCCCGCCGCCTGTGCGGAGCTTCTCGCCCCACTCGATGCCCAGCAACAAGAGGCGGTGCAGCAATTGGCTGCGGGCCAGATCGTTGGGCTTGCGCAAATCGAGGTCCAGAGGGCGGGCCTCGGCCGAGGGGCGCAACCGCAACCGCTTCTGCTCGTGTTGGAGGTCGGCGGCCAGAGGGGTGCTGGGCGCCTCGGCCGGCACCTCGCCCAGCGCAGAGCCGACTACTAGTTCCTTGTGGACGAGGGCCATCGGCGCCGGATTGCCGTTGCAAAGGACTGCCAGGATGGCGTCGTGCAGTTCGGCCAGTCCGGGGCTGCGCAGGCCGCGGAGGGCGGCCAGGGCCTCGGCCAGGCGCACGGTCTCGATCACGCTGGCCGACGAGGCGTCCAAATCCCTGCGCCGCAGCAGCCTTGCGGCCGTGGCCACCCAGCGGATAGGGGCCTTTTCCGGCGAGCGCCACAGGTGTTCGTACCAGCCGGGCGAGCGGACCCCCGCACCATAGCCGGTCCACGAGGCCATGCGCCAATAGGTCCAGGGGACCCAGGTGGCCTGGGTCTTGCAACGGGGCAAATCGCGGAGCCGGTCCTTATCTTCGGCGGCGGTTGGCGTACCGTTGCTGCCCTGCAACGAGGCGGCGTCCAACACGGGGGCATGCCACGCCCCGCAGACCACGGCAATTTGGGAGGCACCGCTGCCCAGCACCTCGCGAAGGGTCTGGCGCATCCACGCTTCGCGGATCAAAAGGTGCTCGTCGGACTCGCCCAATTCGCGGCGGACCGCCTGCATGGCCTCGAAGATGGCCTGGAAAAGCCCGCAGGCATTCCGGCGGCGCTCGATCTGCTCCTCCCACCATAATTCGGGGTCCTGGTAGCCGGCCGCCTGCGCCAAGACCGCCACAGGATCGGCCCGCCACGGAGGCTCGGGCTGCTGGTCTTTTTCGGCGGGTGCGTCAGGAGCGGCTTGGGGCGCATCCGGCTGGGGGGCATCTTCGGGTGCATCCGGCTGGGCCATGGCTTCGGGCGCATCCGGCTCGGCGGCGCCCGCTTCGGGGGGCTCTGGAGGCGCGAATGCCAGGCCGTGGTATTGGGGGAGGTCCATGGGATACACCGGTACCCCTTTGGCCGCGGCCCAGCGCAGGGCCTGCCACTCGGGCGAAAACTCGGCAAAAGGATAGAACGCGGCCTGGCGGGGGACATCGGGCCGGTACACCAAAAGGGCCACCGGCAGCTTCCAATCGTCGCGGGCCACCAAGGGGAGAACGGGGGCGGCGTCGGCCGGCAACTCCACCGCCAGGGCGTCGGGCCGGAGTTCTTCCAGCGCGGCGCGAAGGGCGCGGGTACAGCCTGGGCCGTGATGCCGTATGCCGAATACGTGGATCGCCATCGCGCCCGCTCCCGGGGATTGCGGCCGTGCGGACAGGGCGGCCTCCTGGCCCTCAGCCGGTGTACTGCCGCGCTGCCCGATAGAAGTCTTTCCAGTCGCTGCGTTCTTTGACCACGGTCTGGAGGTATTCGTCCCAGATGATCCGGTCTTGCACGGGGTCCTTGATCACGGCGCCGACCAGGCCGGGGATCACATCATGGGCCCGCAGCACGCCATCGCCGTAGTAGGCTGCCATGGCCATCCCGCCCGAAACCACCGAGATGGCCTCGGGGGTGGAGAGCGTGCCGCTGGGGGTCTTGACATTGGTCTTGCCATCTTCGGTCACGCCCTGGCGCAACTCGCGGAAGATGGTCACGATGCGGCGGATTTCCTCCTGGGCCGGGATCTCGGCCGGCAATTCCAGGGCCCGGCCGAGTTGCTCGGCACGCATGCTGACGATGTGCACTTCCTGGTCCAGGGTCTCGGGCACCGGCAGCACCACCGTGTTGAACCGCCGCATCAGGGCGCTGGACATCTCGTTGACGCCTTTATCGCGGTTGTTGGCCGTGGCGATCACGTTGAAACCCTTGACGGCCTGCACCTCGATGCCCAACTCGGGGATGGGGAGGCTCTTTTCCGAAAGGATGGTAATCAACGTGTCTTGCACCTCGCTGGAGATGCGGGTCAACTCCTCGACGCGGCAGATGCGCCCCTGCTCCATGGCGTGCAGCATGGGGCTGGGCACCAGGGCCTGGCGCGAGGGGCCTTCGGCCAGCAGCCGGGCGTAATTCCATCCGTAACGGATGGCCGATTCGTCCGTGCCCGCCGTCCCCTGGATCATCAAGGTGGAGGTGCCGCTGATGGCCGCCGCCAAATGCTCGCTCACCCAGCTCTTGGCCGTGCCGGGCACCCCGAACAATAGCAAGGCCCGATCCGTGGCCAGGGTGGCGATGGCGATCTCGATCAGCCGCTCGTTGCCGATGTACTTGGGGACGATCTGGACGCCATTCGGCAGCGTGCCGCCCAAAAGGTAGGTCTTCACCGCCCAGGGCGAAAGCCTCCAATTGGGCGGGCGCTGGCGGTCATCGACCTCGGCCAGGGCGGCCAGTTCGGCCGCGAACTGCTGCTCGGCGTGCAGGCGCAGTTTTCCACCGTCGCTGCCGTTGCCGGGGGCCTTGGTTCCAGACGGGCTCGGGGGAGTTCGTTTTGCCACGGCGCCTATCTCCTGCGTTAGGGCGGAGGAAGCATGGTTTCACGATGGGGAGTGGGAACGCGAGGCCTCTGCGGCACCCGTGCCCTGCAATTCCGTATAGAACCGCAAGCGCAGCCGGATGATGGCCGCAAAGTCGTCCAAATGCTTGGCAAAAAACGGCGATTCCGGCTCCGCGGCAGGGGAGCTGGCGGCCATCCGGGCCAACTCCTCGGCGTGCGCAAGCGCGGCGGCAGGTATGGCCGTCGCTGCTACGGCCATCGATCGGATCCATTGCAGCGCCCGCGCTGCCTCATGCCGGCGCTTTAGGGTGGGGGCCATCGCGCCGGTCATGGCGGCGAGGTACTCCGAAGCGAAGCGCTCGCTCCACGGGGTGGGGAGGCTTTCCAACAGGCGGTGCAGGGGCACGCTATCATCCAAGAGGTGCTGGCGGACCAACCCGAGCATGGCCTCCTCGGCCAACGCGCAGGGCATGGCGCGAAGAAGCATCTCGAGGAACTCATTGATTGTGAGGCTGGACCGGAGTTTTTTCGGGCGGATCGCGGCGTTTAGCCAATAGTCCCAAAGCGCGCCGAGCCACGGGGCGGATTCCGGGTCTCGAGGGGCCAGCGCCGCGGCGGCCCGGGTCCAGCCGGCCAGCACCGCGTCGGCAAAGTCGTCCTCCTCGATGGCCTGGATCAACTCGGCGGGCGAGGCGGATAGTTTCTGGCACCAGAAGGCGGGTGGAACCGCGGCGAGGATCGCTTCGGTCCAAGCCGCCTGTTTTCCTTGCCCGCGCGGCGGAGTACGGGGAATACCGTCGCGCAAGCCGTCGGCCGCCATCGTTTGCGGAGGCCGGCATTCCAGCCGCAGCCGGCGGCGCCCGCCTTTGGGCGAGGGGTTCAATAGGTTTTCTGCCCGGTGCCTCATGCGCCCGGCCAGCGCCGAGCCCGGCAAGCGGGCCAACAACGCAGCCGCAGCCTGGCGGACCTGCTCGCTGCGGTCGTCCAGGCATTTTTCCAAGAGCGGTTCATCGGCCGGCTCTAATCCGGCGGCCAAGGCCCCGATCAGCCGTGCCCGATGTTCCGGCTTTTCGCGGGGCAAAGTCTCTTCGAGCCAGCGGCGTCCCTCGGCCGTTACCCATTGCCGCAGCGTCGCCAGCGCCTGGCAGCGGTCGGGCAACGTCCCCTCCAGCCACACCTGCTCGAGCCGCTGGCGGCCCTCGCTCGGCAGAACACCGGCCGCCGAAAGCACCCACTGCCACTGGGGATTGAACTGCGCTAGCCACCGGCCTCGCTGGCCCACCACAGGCAGAAGCGACTTGCGGACCTCGCGGGAGGCCGCGCCCAAGAGCGACGGCAAGAGGGTATGGGGAAGCAGTAGGCCCGCCTTAGCCAGCGCCCCGAGGAACTCGACGAGCACGCCGGGCGCGGGCAGCCGGGCTGCCTCCTGGAGGATGGGAACAAACGCCTCTGGAGCGACGGGGCGATCCTCGGGCAAAGCGGGCGCCACCGCCGCCACCTCCGCCGGTGCCAGCCCACATTGCTCCCACACCGCCCGCACCCCGGCCCGCAGGAGGAACATCTCCTCGCGGTCCTTGCCGCTTATGCCTGCCAAGAGGGCTTCGGCCGGATGCTGCGGATCGATCTGCCCGGCCCCCTCGTGCCGTGCGGTGCCCACCAGTGCTACGGCCACCAGATCGTTCATCCCAGCACCCGATACGTTCCGCCGTAAAAGAACCCCAGCGGCCGCCATTGCCGGCCATCCCATTCGCCCGCCAGATCGAAGGCCTGCCCGCCCGAGGCGGCCAACATAAGCCAGGGTTCACCAGCCTGTAGAGGAACCCCCCGGCCTTGGCCATCGCGGACAAACCACCCTTGATCGCCGGGCACCACCGTCACCTGGCGCAATACGCCGCCAAAGGCGTCGAGCCAGGGCTGGCGGGCCTGGGCGTCGGCCATCGCGGCCAGAAAGCCCTCGATGCTATCGAACCCGGGCAGCGGCCCGCCGATTGGCCGCGCCACCCCCCGGCGTTCCAGAATCCTCGCCCGCTGCCCCGCCGCCCCGGGATAGAACACCAGGGTCCCCTCTTGCTCGAACCCTGGGACGATCGATTCGGCAAACGGCCGATCCCCGGGCGCAAACTGGAGCACCAGCGCCGTTTTGCCGCGGTTTCGGCCCAGCACCCAGGTCCGCTGGGTACGCAGCCGGCCATCGTCGTCGGTCCATTGGCCTACGAAAAGCCACGTATCGTCCACCGCCTGCCCGGTTTGCTGGAGTTCGTCTTGCGAGATGGTCCATCCCAGCAACTGCCGGACATCGCTTTGCAACTCTGCCGAAAGGGTGCCCATCCGCTGCCAGGCGGCCACCAGCAGCTTCATCCGGCCCAGCTCGGCAAGCAGGCGAGCCGGCCAATCGGCCGAGGAGCGAGGAACGCCGGCCAGTCGAGCGACCCGGCTGGCCAGCCCTGGCGCCTGGGCATCGACCAGGCGCCTGGCCGCGTCCTCCCAAAAGGACGCCGGCTTGCTCTCCACCGCGCCCAGGCCGTTGCGCACCAGGTCCTTTAGCCAGAGGTCGAATCGCTCCAAGCCCTCGGACACGCGGGCCTGGCGCTGGGCGGCCCGTTGGCGCTGGGCCTTTTCGTCCGGGGGCTTGGCGGGCTCGGGCGCTGCACGCTGCGCCTGCTTTTCGCTGCGCTGCCGCCGGCGCACAAGCCAATCGCCC
>JBBIQF010000376.1:0-6534 GCA_037442445.1 Planctomycetaceae bacterium | reverse complement strand
CGCCCGCCAGCGGCGCCTGCCCAGCCTGGAGCGGTTGATTGTCCGGCCCGCGGATGTGCCCGCGGCGCAGCGGCACGGCCAAGGTTCGGCCGGCCCGCAACAGCTCGACCTGTACGAAGGCAAGCAGTGGCTTTACCGGCCCACCCAGGCCGAAGGCGCCTGGCTGGAAATCCCCTTCGAGGTCAAGGCCAAGGAACCGTTGCGGCTGCTGTTGAACATGACCAAGAGCTACGATTTCGGCCGGTATCAGGCGTTCTTGAACGGGGTGAAGATCGGGCCCGAGATGGACTTCTACAGCCCCAAGATCGTCAACCAGGAGTTCCATCTCTTGGACTTCTGGCCCGAGCCGGGCAGCTATACCCTCCGCCTGGAGTGCACCGGCAAGAACCCGCAGTCGCAGGGGTATTACTGCGGTATCGAGTCGCTGCGGCTGCGCGAGCGGCGGCCGCGGGTAACCCAGTACGGCCACGGCAAAGACAAGGACTGGCGCAAAAAACCCATTTTGTACCAGTAGGGTTGGCATCGCCGGTCCAAGCGGGTGGGAGGGGTTGCCGGGTTTGCGGAGGAGGCGGCCGGCACAGGCTGCGGCGCCAAGTGGCCTGCGTCGTGCGCCGCCATCGGGGGGCCGGCTGCTTTTCGCAACTCGGGCAGCGTGGTACGATGAGGAGGTATGACGACCATCGGTACGACCTTTTCGCGGGCAGTCCCGGAGCCGTTGCCCGATAACATCCCCAGCGCCCAGCCCGGGGGCGGGTTTTGCTATCGCCTGGAGATGGCCTGGGGCCGGTGGCGGCGGTGGTGGCTGAAGCACTTCCGGCCGGGCTACGTGCGGCGCATGGCCGAATTGCGCAAAGGGACGACGGAAGGCGCCCCCTTCGAGATTCTCGACCCGCGGGACCTGAAGTTCGTGCGCAACCGGGTGGCGTGCTGGTGGGAGCCGGCCGATGACCCCTTCGCCTGGCGCGATAAACTGCCGTTTGCCCGATGGGGCCTGGCCGAGGTGCAGGTGTTCGGCTGGCCGCTTGCGGCCCTGGCCGCGGCCGCCTGGTACTGGCTGGACTGGCATTGGGCCATGGTGCCGGGCGGCCTATTGTTTTTTGTGCTCTACTTTTTTCGGGACCCGCACCGGCGGATTCCGGCCGGGCCGGGGCTGGTCGTCGCCCCCGCCGACGGCACGGTGGTCGAGGTCAGCAAGCTGGCCCACGATGCGTACATCGGCGGGCCGGCCGTGCGGATCGGCATCTTCATGTCGATCTTCAGCGTGCATGTCAACCGGGCCCCGGTGGGCGCGCGGGTGATCGCCTTGCGCTACCAGCCGGGGGCGTTTATCAATGCCATGCGGCCGGAGAGTTCCGAGCGGAACGAGTCGATGTGGATCGGCCTGGAAGAAGACGCCCCGCCGCATCGCCGGCTGGTGGTGCGGCAGATTGCCGGGGCCATCGCCCGGCGCATCGTCTGCCCGCTGCGCCCGGGCGAGCATGTGCTGCGGGGCCAGCGGATCGGGATGATCAAGTTCGGCTCGCGCACGGAGCTGATCCTGCCCGACGCGCCGGGCCTGGTCGTCGAGGTGCGTTCGGGAGATGCGGTGCGGGCAGGAAGCGATATCATCGCGCGGTATGAGCCGGCGAAGGAATGAGCCATGAAACGCCTGCGTGCCATTGCGGTGCTGCCCACCCTGTTTACGCTCGGCAACCTGGTGTGCGGGTTTTTCGCCATCGTGGTGGCCTCGCGGGTCCCTGCGCCGGCCGATTGGCCGACCGAACCGGCCGCCTTGATGAAGACCATGGGCGACCTGATGCAGAGCGGGTGGCTGATCTTCATCGCCATGCTGTTCGACGGGCTGGACGGGCATGTGGCGCGGCTGTCGCGGACCAGCAGCGATTTCGGGGCGGAGCTGGATAGCCTGTGCGACGTGGTCTCGTTCGGCGTGGCGCCGGCTTTCCTGCTAGTGAAGATGTGCCCGCAATTCGCCTATCTGCACCGCGAGGCGGTGTGGATCATCGCGGCGACCTTCGCCGCCTGCGCTGCGTTGCGCCTGGCCCGGTTCAATGTCGAGACCAGCGACGAGGACGAGCACCTCCAGTTCAGCGGGCTTCCCAGCCCGGCGGCGGCGGGCACCATCGCCGGTTTCGCCGTGGTGTTCTACACCCTGGTGGACCCGGTCGAGGGGATTCCGGGCTACGCCACCAAGGTCCACAGTGTGCTCCAGTCGGTACTGCCGATTTTCGCGGTGCTGGTGGCCCTGCTGATGGTCTCGCGCATCCCCTATCCCCACGTGATGAACCAGGTGTTCCGCGGGCACCGCAGCTTCAGCCATATCGTCAAACTGGTGTTCGCCGTGCTGGCCGTCATGCTGATCCGGGGTTACGCCCTGCCGCTGATGTTCTGCGTGTTCGCGCTGAGCGGGCCGGTGCGGTATGTGTGGGACCTGGTGGTGCACCGCCGCACGCAGGAGGAGCCGATCTTCTGAGGTACGGGCCGGGGTGGCCTGCCGGGCGGCGGCTTTCCCGGCCGGAAACGGCCCCCGACGCCAAATGGTTTCCCAACCGTTGCATTGCACGAGGCATGCCCCATGTTCTCCGGAATCGTGGAAGCCCGGGCCACGGTCGTCAATCTGATCCCCGAACCGCCCGGATGCCGGCTGGTGATCCGCCACCCCCAGATCGTGCCGCAGGTCAAGGTGGCCGATAGTATCTCCGTCAACGGCTGCTGCCTGACCGTGATCGCTGTGGACGGCGATACGATGGCCTTTCAAGCCGGCCCCGAAACCCTTTCGCGGACCAATCTGGGGGACCTCCGCCCCGGCTCGCTGGTGAACCTCGAACGGGCCCTGGCCGTGGGAGACCGCCTGGGCGGCCACTTCGTCAGCGGGCATATCGACGGGGTGGGGACCCTGCTGTCGCGCGAGGACCACGGCGACTGGTCTTTCTTTTGGTTCCAGGTGCCCAAACACCTGTCGCGCCATATGGCCCCCAAGGGTTCCATCGCCGTCGATGGGGTGAGCCTAACCATCGTCGATAGCGAGCCCGAACGCTTCAGCGTGGCGCTGATCCCATACACCCTGGCGGTGACCACCCTGGGGCCCCTCAAGGTGGGCGACAAGGTCAATCTGGAGACCGACATCCTGGCCAAGTACGTGGAACGCCTGTTAGAGGCCCGCGGCTGGTGAGGCCATGCCGGCCGCCCGCCTTTTTCATCGGGCACCTTGTATGTCGCAACCCTCCGGCCGACAAACCGTCAGTTACTTGATGCGCCGCTTCCAGGAGGCGGGCATCCGCCCCCGGGTCCAGTTGGGCCAGAGCTTCCTGACCGACCTGAACCTGGTCGAGCTTCTGGTGCGCACAGCCCGGCTGGAACCCCGCGACGTGGTCTTGGAGGTGGGGACCGGCGCCGGCTCGGTGACTGCTCTGGTCGCTCGGGAGGCGGCTTCGGTAATCACGGTGGAGGTGGATCCGGCCCTGTTCCAGCTTGCGTCGGAAGAGCTGCACGGCCTGGCCAACGTGCGGATGCTCAATATCGACGCGCTGCACAAGAAAAGCCAATTGAATCCCGAGATGCTGGCGGCCGTGGGCGAGGCGCTGGCCGGGGGGCCCGATCGGGTGTTCAAGGTGGTGGCCAACCTGCCCTTCAACATCGCCACCCCCCTGATCACCAACCTGTTGGCCCTGGACCGGCCGCCCCAGACCATGACCGTCACCATCCAGAAAGAGCTGGCCGACCGCCTGGTGGCCGCCCCCTCCACCAAAGATTACGGGGCCCTGAGCATCTGGGTGCAGAGCCAATGCCGGGTGGAGGTGGTGCGGGTGATGGCCCCTTCGGCGTTCTGGCCCCGGCCGAAGGTGCACTCGGCCATCGTGCATATCGCCTTGGACCCGGCCCGGCGGGCCCGGCTGGCCGATCGGGCCTTCTTCCACGATTTTGTGCGGGCCTTGTTTCTCCATCGCCGCAAGTTCTTGCGGTCCCAACTGGCCGAGGCGGTGCGAGGGCGGCTGGACAAGTCGGCCCTGGACCCCATCCTGGAGCAAGTGGGCCTGCGCGGGGATCAGCGGGCCGAGGAACTCGATGTGGCCACCATGATCGCCCTGGCCGATGCGGTGCGCGCGGCATCGCGTTGACGGCCTTGCGACGTTGGCTTACCATGGGTCGATGGGAGGAAGGACCATGGAATTCATCGAGATGTCGGGCCGCTGCCTGCTCCGGCTGGTGGACGAAGGGGGGCCGGATCCCGAAGAGCTCGCCCGCGTCGGTGTCACCCCCGAGAGTATCGTGCGAATCAACCGGCAGGGGGATATCGAACTCCGCCGGCCTGACCGGTGGGATGTGATCGGCGGGCTGTTGGGCGATTTCGAGGCCCGGGTGAAGAAAGCCACCGGCCTGGACTGGGCCGAGGCCAACTCTTGCGACTAGACCGTAGGGTGGATGCTTTGCATCCACGCGAAAGTGGGCTTGGTGGGATGCCCGCCGGTATAGACCCCGTGGCTCGTCCTTGCGACGGATGTCTTGGTCATTGGTGCTTGGTCATTGGTCCTTCTTTCGGCATTTGGCTTTCGACATTCGACATTCGTCCTTCTCCAGGGCAGCGTGCGTGCCAAGCACGCACCCTACTTGGTCATTGGTGCTTGGTCATTGGTCCTTCTTTCGGCATTTGGCTTTCGACATTCGTCATTCGTCCTTCCCCAGGCCCGCGTGCGTGCCAAGCACGCACCCTACGAGTGTCATTGCCGGTGGGGCAGGATAGCGCCCCGGTCGGCCGATTCGGCCAGGCGGGCGTAGAGGGCCAAGTAGCCGCGTGTAAATCGCGGCGGCGGGCGCCTCCAGGTTTCCAGCCGGTGGCGGATTTCGTCGTCCGGGACATCCAGGTGCAACCGGCGCTGGGGGATGTCGATGGTGATGCGATCGCCGTCGCGCACGGCGGCCAGCGGGCCCCCCTCGGCCGCTTCCGGCGAGATGTGCCCCACGAAGCAGCCGTTGTTGGTGCCGGAGAATCGCCCGTCGGTCACCACGGCGGTCTGGAGGGCCAGTCCCCGGCCGTACAGCAGCTTCATGGCGGTGTACATCTCGCGCATTCCCGGCCCGCCTTTGGGCCCTTCGTAGCGGATGACGACCACCTCACCGGCCTGGACGGCGCCATCGAGGATGGCCTGATCGGCCTGTTCCTCGCTATCGAAGCAGCGGGCCCGGCCGGAAAACACGTGCTGCCGCGGGTCGATGGCCGCCGGCTTGGTCATCGCCCCGCGCGGCGCCAGGTTGCCGTGGAGCACGGCCAGGCCGCCGCCTGGGGCGAACGGCTCGGCTAGCGGCCGGATGATCTGGGGGTTGGCGATGCCGGCGTTTTCCACGTTTTCGGCCACGGTGCGGCCGGTGACCGTCAGGGCGTCGCCATGCAATAGGGGCAGCAGGGTGCGCATGACGGCCGGTACGCCGCCGGCGGTGTGGAAATCCGGGACGTTCCAGGGGGCGGCCGGATTCATGCGCGCCACCTGCGGCGTGGTCCGCCACAGCGCTTCCAGCCGGTCCAGGGTGATGTCGTCGCAGCCGGCTTCGTAGGCGATTGCCGGCAGGTGCAGGGCCAGATTGGTCGAGCCGCCGATGGCGGCCCCCACCCGGGCGGCGTTTTCGAGGCCTTTGCCGTTGATGATTTGCCGGGCGGTGATGCCGGCCCGCACCAGGTGTACGATCTGCCGGCCGGCCTCCTGGGCCGAGCGGAGCCGCGCGGCATGCGTGGCCGGAATGGTGGCCGAGCCGGGCAGGCACATCCCCAGGGCCTCGGCCACGCAGCACATGGTATTGGCCGTGCCCAAAAACGAACAGGAGCCGCAGGTCGGCGTCACCTGGTCTTCCAGCCGGCGGTACTCCTGGGGGTCCAGCTTGCCGGCCTGCATCATGCCCAAGGCCTCGGTGATGGTGGTCAGGTCAGAGGCCCGGCCATCGAACGGGCAGCCTCCTTCCATCGGCCCGCCCACGACCAGGATGGCGGGCAGATCGAGCCGGGCGGCGGCCATCAGCAGGCCCGGCACGATCTTGTCGCAGGAACCCAACAGCACCACGGCGTCGAATTGATGGGCCTCGACCATGGCCTCGACATCGCTGGCGATGAGTTCCCGCGTGGGCAGCACATAGTGCATGCCCACGTGCCCCTGGGCAATGCCGTCGCAGGTCGCGATCAGCCCGAACTCCACCGGCGTGCCCCCGGCCTGGAAGACGCCTTGCGCCACATGCTCGGCCACGGCCCGCAGATTGCAATGGCCCGGCACCACCCGATTCCACGAGTTGGCAATCGCCACCAGCGGCCGGTCCAGATCGTAGTCGCTATAGCCCATCGCCTTGTACACGGCGCGGTGCACCGACCACTCCGGCCGCCGCAGGATCCGCTGGCTGCGTAGGTCATCGGGCGTTGCGTTCATAGCATTCAATCTCCGCCAGAAACGTCAGAAGCCGAAGGGGCCTGCATGGGCTCCGGCGCCGCTTGGGTCTCTTGGGCGCGCGGGCCGATGGCCCCTGGCGCCCCGGGCGCCCTGTGCCGGGCGCTACGTG
>JBBIQF010000375.1:4350-6535 GCA_037442445.1 Planctomycetaceae bacterium | reverse complement strand
CCGCACGCTCATTCGCCTTGGGCATTCGGAAGGCCCCGGCCCGTCAACGGTTACTGACTGGCCGCAAAGGGCGTGTCTAGCGGGCTGGCCGGGGCGGGCTATGGGGGAAAGGAAAGCGGGTCCAGGGGGTCGGTGCGTGCGCGGCGTTCCTCCTCGTCGGAGTAGCCGTCGCCGTCGTCGTCGGGGTCCTGGTTATCGCCCAGGCCGTCGCCGTCGGTATCGCGCCACTCTTTGTGGTCGCGGGGGAAAGCGTCCCAGGGTATGGCCTAGGCGTTGGTGATGCCGTCGTTGTCCCAGTCTCGTTCCTCGCAGTCGGGCGTGCCGTTGCCGTTGCGGTCGTCGCCTTGGCCGTCGGCGTCGATATCGGCGTCGAGGTTATCGCCGATGCGGTCGGCGTCGGCATCGGCCCATTCCTCGCGTTCCAGGGGCCAGGCGTCTTGGGCATCGGGGACACCGTCGTTGTCGTCGTCGGGATCGAGGTGGTTGGGGATACCGTCGCCGTCGGTGTCGGGCAAGGGCCGGCGTGTTACCACAAGCGCCAGGTCCACCGTGAAGGGCGGGGCGGTGAGGGTTTGGCGGCCCGCCTCAACGTCGGCCATGCCCAAAATCTTGCCGTCGCTGGGGCTGTACCAGTAGGCCTTGGCGGGCTGGGGGACATCGAGCACCACGGCCAGGTTGCGGACCACGCCGCGGTCGTGGTCCCAAGAATGGTGCACGTTGGTGCCATGGTGTTCGGCGGCCTGGCACTGGGCACAGCGGTGGTGATGGAGGTAGGCTGCGGCCGTGGTGGGGGAGCGGAGGCCATAGGCGCGGACGCCGGCCGCCTCGGGCCCCTGGAGTTCCACCTGGGCAGGCCGGACCAGCCCATCCAGGCACCCGGCGAAATCCTGGAGCACGCGGACGTACTGCCGTTCCTCGGGGCCGATCCAAAGGTTCATGTAGTGGCCGTCCTTGGCGTAGGAGGTTTCCCAGAAGATGAAGGCGGCTTCGCAGAACAGGGCGGTCCAGCTCCGCACGCGCATGCGCCGGGCCGAGCCGGGGTCCCACACGCCGCCGATGCCCTCGGCAGTGCGGTCCTTGGAGCCGCGGCTGTTGCCTTGTTCGCCATAGACCACCGGCTTGCCGTGGCGTTTGTGGCCGGCCACGTGGCTGGCGGTCACCTCGTCGGAGGTGCGTTCGTCCTCGTTGCCGTACCAATGCGGGGCGTTGATGTCGATGCCCTCTAGTTCCGGCCGTTCCCAGCTTGTGGTGATGGGGTGGCCGTAGGGATCGATGGACCTCAGGTACGGAATCATGGCGGCGTACCAGGCGGTGTCAGCCTTTTGTTCGTTGAGGAACTCCCAGACATCGACGTAGGCGCCCCAGCGATCGACGCTGTATTTCAGGGCCCGCTTGACCTTGGCCATGCCCTCGGCATCGCCGGGCCGGTCGTTATACACCGGCGTGTATCCGAAGATGCCGTAGAAGTTCCGGAAGCCATACTTGCGGGTCATTTGAAGGAGTTCGTCCACCATGCGGGCCTGTTCCCAGCGCACGTGGTCCAGGGTCGAGTGGTTGGCATCCTGGGGGCTGGCGAACACTTTGATCGCGCAGTTGTTGGGCGAGAACCGCCAGAGGTTGAAGCCCGCCCGGGCCATGCGCCCGAACTTCACGTCGCCGTTTTGGGGGTTCATCGAAGGGCCGCGGGCGAACAAGGCGCCGGGCGGGGGAACGGGGCGCTGGGCCGCGTTGTCCAAGCGGAATGGGCCCTCCATGGCCATCTGGTCCAGCACCGAGCCGTTATGGTTGCCGTCGAAAATGCAGTCCTGGAATCCGATGGGGAAGTAGGGCGAGCCGTCGTCGAACACGAAGCGGAAGGGGTTGTGGGGGCTGATGCGCACGAAGCCTTTCTGCGGCACTCGGCCCCGGACCACCTCGAAGCTGCCGCTGCCGGTGGCACGCCGGCCGCCGGGCGCCTCGAACTGGTAGGCAAAACGCCAATGCCCCAACTCGGCGGGGGCGAAGCGGGCCTTCCAAAGGTCAGCCGGATCGCAGGGCCAGACACTGGTGTAATCCCGCGTGCCCGGCTTTCCCCGCACGATGGGCTTCTGGGGCTTCGACGAGCCATAGAAGAAGCCTCCCACCGCGGCCTTCTTACCGCTGGGGGCGGTAAACGTCACCTCGATGGTTACACCCCAGGTGGGAT
>JBBIQF010000375.1:0-4338 GCA_037442445.1 Planctomycetaceae bacterium | reverse complement strand
AAAAGTGAGTTCGAACACCTGGTAGGGCATGAGTCGAGCGGTGTTCTGGGTAACCTTGACATCCAGCGGTGCGGTGCCGCCGCCCCGGGCAGGGCTTGGCAGCATCGCGCATGCCAGGGCCAAGGCGATGGCGGCGGCATCGGGCCAGCGTAAGCATTTGTGGGTGCCATGCATGGGTGCTTTGCCCATTGGGTTTGGGTGTGCCGGAGTGCCGTGATCGCGTGTTATCGCTGGTTTTTCTCGAACCACGCGCGGAGCAGTTTTTGTCGGTCGGTGGGGATGCTGGTGGGCGTGTGATCGTTGGGGTCCGGGCCGTGCTCCACGCTCCAGCCATCCCATTCGCGGAAGGCGTGATAGGCCCAGTCCCAGCCGTGCTCCTCGAAGATGTCGATCACATCGCGGAGATACTGGTAGGCGCTATCGCCTGGGGCCCAGCGGATGGCGCTGAACTCGCCCAGGTAGATATGCACGTTGTAGTCGCGCTGGAAGCGGACGACGGGGTCCAGAATGCGCCGCAAGGCGGCCTTGTCGTAATACGTGCCCTGCACGACGCCCGGGTAGCGGACACCGGAAGGATTGCCGTGGATGCCCTGGTGGGTGAACGGGTGCGGCTGGTACATATGCACGCTGTACACCACGCCGGGGACGGCGAGCGGCTCGAACCAATCGAGTGCCTCGGGGCTGCCCCAGGGGGCCGGCTCGACGATGATGGCGTGATCGGGGTCGATCCGCCGGCCGCGGCGGGCGGCCTGTTCGGCCAGGGCTCGCCAGTCCAAAAGGCCTTCGGGCACCACCCCTTCGACCGGCTCGTTGACCAGATCATACCCCCAGACCGTCTTGTTGCCGCGGTAGCGCCGGGCGATTTTTTCCCACACGCCGAGAAACGCTTGTTGGAAACGCGCTTCGTGGAACATGCGGCACTGGCTGGATGGGTCGCGCCCGCCGGGGGGCGTGTGGAGGTCCACCGCCACGCGGATTCCCAGCTCGTGGCAGACCGGCAAGAGGCGGTCGAGATGGTCCAGGGCCGATTCGAGCCAGGCGCCGTAGGCGGCCAGGTCGCCGCGGTCGGCGGGGCCGTGGGGGAATCCGCCCCATAGCAACTGCCAGCGGACGTGGTTGGCCTTCCACTGGCCGCCCAGCACGCGGAGGTCGGCCTCGGTGACGCGGGGGCTGATCATGGCCCCGCGGAGGCGTGGCAGGTCGTGGCCTTTGTACACTGGGCCGGCCGGCGGCCGGGCCGGCGGGGTCCGCTGCCGGCCAATGACGGTGATCTTCACGGCGTCGAAGGCCACGCGCCCGGTGGTCTGCTCCAGGCCGAGCATGAGCCAGGCTTCGGTGGCGTCGCGCGGGGTTTCGGCCACGAAGCGCAAGGGCTTCCAATCGAAGGTGCCGAAGACCCCGTTTTGCTGCACCCATCGTGGCCCGGCGGGCGAGACGCTATGCAGCATGCACTTGACGCCGTTCCAGGGCTGGGGGGGTTTGGCGACGTTTTCGGCCCGGGCCATGGCTTCGACCCGCACCCGCGTCCCGCGGATGGCGTCCAGGGGCAATGGGATGCGGACCATGGCCGAGCCTGGCCCCGCCGATGCCGGCCGCTCCACCACCAGCGACAGCGTGCCGGCATCACCGGGTTCCAGCCGGGCAACGCCCGCCGGCTTCCACGCCGCCAGGGCTGCCGGCGTATCGAAGTCGGCATGGAAAAGGACCTCGCCGCCGGAGGCCGGCAAAATGCCGGCTACCAACACTGCCAGCACGCCGGTTGCCAGGGCGACGACATATCCGGGACTTGCAAAACGAGTCATACGGGCTACCTGTCGGTCAAGAGGAACCAATGGGTACCGCGGGGAGCGGGAAGGGCCAGCACGTACCGCCTTTTGGCATAGGTGACCGGCACCGCGGGCAGGGCTTTGCCGTCGGGCGCAAGAGGCACAAGTTTCAGCCCCGGCCGGCCCTCGATCTCCAGTTGGCCCCGCACCGGCTCGGAGAGCATGGGCATTTTCCCGCCCGGCGAAGGTACCACCCGGGCTACGGCCGTCAACAGCAGGCGCCGCGACGTGTCGATGGGCTGGCCATCGAGACTGGTAACCGCCACGGCCGCTTTGGGCGTGTCGATATGGAAACTGACATGCCGCAGCCGGATGACCTCGCCCCCGATCCAGCCGTGCACGGCCTGGGTCTGGGGCGTGTCGATGGCCTGTGCCCCGCGCACCCAGTTGCGGGTCAGCTCGAGGGTGTCGGAGCGGACGAAATCCTGGCCGGCCGGAATGAAATCGCGATCCAACGCAGTTATCCGCCGGACGCCGGGCGGCGGGTCCGAGGCCGCATCCCAGTCCAGCTCGGGCACATCGGGCAGCCCCAGGACGACCTTGCTTTGCTCGACCAGCGTGCGCAAGGCCGCCAGGTTGCGCGGATGGCTCGCCTGGTAGCAAAGGCGATCGCGGTCGAGCATGAGGCAATAGGTGTTGCGGGCGGGCTGCACATGCGATTGCCTAAACAGCATGGCGGCGGCCGGCATCAGCCCCGTCAGCGCCAGGTCGGAATAGGTGGACCACGTGCTTGGGCGCGAAGGCTGGAAGCTTTCCTGCGAGTAGTTGTAGATCATCGGCGCATCCCAGCCTTGCAGGGCCGCGATCGAGGCCACATACAAGGGGGCCGTAAAGCGGTCCCGGGCTGGGTACGGCACGTTCCATTCGGTGATCGAGACGGGCTTGCCCCAGACCTGCCCCACGGCCATGTAGGTGACGTAGTTGTCGTCGTAGCGGGGATTGGCGGAGAGGGCCTCGGCCTGGCCGTAGGAATGCACGTCGATGATGCTGCCTGCCGTCAAAGGCGGCAAGCCGCAGAGGATCATGTCGCCCCACATCTGCGTGGTGGAAACGCAGGCCCGCACGCCGAGCTTTTCCAGATGGGCCAACATGCGGCGGTTCCATTGATACTCGCGGTCGGCCAGGAACAGTTTGGCGGGGCCCGGCTCCCAGGTCCGCCAGGTCTGCTCCGGGGGCAGACCTTTAGCCTGGGCGAAGGCCGCCACCGCGGCCTGGAACAGCTTGTGGTGATACGGATTGCCTTTGTCGCCCAGCATGAGGTTGCCGAAGTGGCAGGTGAGGTCGTTTTCGTTGGTCAACAATAAACCCATGATGGCCGGGTCGTCCTTGTAGGCCAGCCCGGTGTAGCGGTTCACATGGGTCAGGTATTTCTGGTTGAAGTCGCGCATCAGGGCTTCGACGCGGTCGTTGAAGTAGCAATAGCCTTTGGCCTCGCCGCCGTGCTGGGCCATTTCGGCGAAGCCCTCGCCGATGCTGTCGGCCTCGGTGAAGACCCGGCCCACGTGCAGGTCGAGCCATATGTACACGCCCTCGTCCTTGAGGCACTTGATCCAGTAGTCCAAGCGGTCCATCACCTCGTCGTCGAGGTGTTGCGAGTCGGGCTGGCGTTTGTCGATCACGGTGCGGGCCACCCACCGGGTCGAATCGTGGTGGTGGATGCGCATTAGGTTGTACCCCAGGCGCGCCATGCGGTTGGCCTGGGCGCGGATGGTCTCCTTGTCGACGAACAGGGCGTACGCCGCCAGGTTGCCGCCCCAGAACCGGGCCTCGCTGCCGTCGCCGAAAACCAGGCGGTCGCCGTCGGCCCGCACGAAGCCCAGCTTGCCGGCCGGCTTGTGGTTCAGAAAGCTCAAGTCCACGGGGCTGGTATCGGGGCGCAGCGCGCCGGAGAACCAATGCTGCGTGTCCTCGGCGCCGTAACGCTCTGCCAGCGATTTGGCGATCGCGCCGCCCGGGGGAAGGGTGACGGTCATGGCGATGGTGTGGCTCCCGCGGGCCAGTCGCTGGCCGACAAACATCGCCCGAATCTGGCGCTTCTGCCCGCGCTCGAAATACAGATTGGCCAGCGGCGGGTCGAATACGACTTCCACGCTGCCGCGGGCCGGGGTGGCCCACCGCCATCCGCGGTTGCCTTCCAGCAGCACGGGCTCGCCGGGGCCGGGGCCAAGGGCGGGGCTTTCCAGGGCCAGATTGAACTCCAGCCCGCCGCCGATAATACCCTCCAGGTCGCGCTCGGCTTCCAGCCGCCACTGGAAGCGAAGCTGGTTGGGCGCCGGCGAGGTAATGGTGCCGGAGATTTCCAGCCCGAGGTCGCGGACCCGGCCGGCCAGCTTGCTTTCCCCGGTGCCGGACTCGACCAGGCGGGTCTGGGCGCCGGCCCATTTCCATTGCGGGCCCCAAAACACGTAGTGCGTGCGGACCACGGGGGCGTGATCGCACAGGACCTCGATGGCCGCGTCCTCGGTAACACGAAGTTCCCAGGGGGGCGTGGAAGCGGCCGCAGCCGCAGCCG
>JBBIQF010000374.1:0-6561 GCA_037442445.1 Planctomycetaceae bacterium | reverse complement strand
TTGGACCGTCGCCATGTACTCTTGCGGGATGCCTCCCCAATGACGGGCGAATCAGAACGCCGGCATGGAATGCGTATGGGTGCAGGTGACGCGGACATCGCTGGCCGGGATGCTCGTTTTCTCGGCCACCTGGGCGCGGATGCGATTGGCCAGCTCGCGCCCCACGCAAGCCACCTCCAGCGAAATGATGGCTGCCCGCGTCTGCCCATGCTGCAAGACCAGCGCCCGGGCGAGCGTGGGCTGGCGAATCGCTTGAACCCGGCGTTCGTTGCCGGGCTTGCGGTGGAATCCCCCAAGTTCGGTACCCACCGGCGGGGTAATATCCACGACGCCTTCGCCAGCCCGTAGTCCCGAGGGGTCTGAACCGCCACGGGCTCGGGACGCTAGCGGGGCGACTGCCAGCCCGGCAGCGGTGTGCGCAAGAAACTTTCGGCGGGGGATTCGGTGCTTGGATGGAGTTGCCATGACGTGGCCGTCTTGCTCTCGAAGAAATCGAACTGCGTGATTCCGATGCCCGGGGGGCGTGACCTCCCGTCTTGCCCACTCGCCGCGGAGCACCCGGTTGAACTTTCCGGCCATGCTAAGCACCCCAATCGAGCGTGGCAACCCCCAGGGCCGCGAGATGAGGCCGACTTCTACCCGCCGTTGGTGGCATGTGTGCTTGCACGCTCCGTATGCGGTTGGCGCCGCGGCGGCCGGGATGGCCCCGGCGGCTGGTTCTCGCAGGCGAAGGACGCGCCGGGCGGCCCGTGGGTTTTTCGCCTAAAGTCGGGGCGCTTGCCGGGCCGATAACGGGGGTGACAAAGTTTGCCGATTGTAGCGTTCGTGCCGGCCGCACGGCTTGGCCGGCCAGAGGCTACGGCGGGCAGACCGAGTGATTCAAGTGACGGAGGTGGCGGATGAGTGGTGCGAACTTTCGACGCCCGCTGCAACGAGTGCTGGCCGGCTTGGGTATCGCCGCGGTCGTCGCCCTGAGCGGCTGCCAGGTCGATGTGGGTGGCCAGATCCTTCCCAGCCCCTACTACATGACCGACGACGTCCAGTACTACGCCCCGGGTCCGGAGTTCAAGCTGGCGCGCGAAGCCGCAGCCCTTCGTCAGGCCCGCGCCGAGCAGGCAATGCCGCCGCAGCGCTAAGACCAGTCCTCGCACATCGTCGGGGGGACGGTACTCCGCGTTGTTGACGTTCGGGCGGGTCGCCGAATCTCTCGGTATCCCCCGCACGTCAACAACCGGAGGTTGATCTTGCATGGACCTCTCAGGGTTGGAACTTTCCGCGTCGGCCCAGCGGTGGACCAACGTGGTGCTGCTCTGGCTGGGCTTGGGCATCCTGGCCGGCCTCTTGGCGCGGTTCCTCCTCCCCGGCCGGCACCCGAGTAGCGCAGCGGGCACGCTCCTGGTCGGCATCCTCGGCAGCACGGTGGGCCTGCTGGTGCTTTCCCTGTTGCGGCGCGACCCGGCGTTCAACCCCATCAGCCCCCTGGGTATCTTCGCCGCTGCCGCAGGGGCCGCAGCCGTGCTGACCGCCTACCGACTCTTCCTCATGTGGCGATTGGCCCTGCTCGATGAAGACGACCCGGATTGAAGCCCCGTAAGGCCTGCCCCGGGGCGGTGCCTGGCCGCTTGTCGAGCACTAACCGTTCACGGCCCGGGGCCTTCCGGATGCTCAAGGGGAAAGAGCGCGCGGGGTAGGGCGACTGTCGGATCGCGGCGGACGCGACGGAGCGCGTCCCTCCGAGGTGGAGGGCCACGCTCTGTCGGGGCCGAGGCATTGCGTGCTGCCCGGTTACGCCCCGGGCCGTCAACGGTTACGTCGAGCACAACTACTGCCCGCCCTCCTTGGGCAGCTTGGGCTTCAACAGAAGGGTTACCGGGGTGCCCTCCGGCGGCATCCGCTCCACAAACCCCTCGAATTGCCGCGCATCGAGGTCCGACTGGCTACGAATGGGCAAGTCCAGCGTGGCAATCGGGACATTGGCCACCGAGATGAAGTCCCCGAAGTCGGCCTGATAGACTTGCCGGCCATCGTCTTCCGCGAATCGGCTCCCTCCGAATACCCAATTCAAGTTCAGGGCCTTGCGCGTCTTGATGTCGCGGACCCAATCCCTTGCCGGGGCCTTGTGCACTTTGCCCTTGGCGTCTTTCCAGCGCACCTCGATTTCGATCTCCGTTCCGGAAGGGGGGCGGAACTCGGGGACGAACTGCACGGGATTGCCGGGCTTGGCTCCCAAAGCCATCAGCCCCGCGTGAACCACGCTGGGCGGCACGGTCGAGACGATGAGGGCTTCGTACTCCCGGCCGGGCATGGTTACCAGAAACTCCAGCGGATAGCTCGCCCGGCAGGTCCGGCCTTGGAATACCACCGCCTTCTCCTTGGGGTCGATCCACACGGGCTGCGTGCGATGCAGGCGCTTGAGATTCTCGGGATGGTCCACCAAGGGGGGGCCCAAGTCGCCGGGCGGCTTGGCCGAAGGCGTGGAACTGGCGTCCCCATCGGCCGCCGGTGCCGGGTTTTGGATTGGGGCGGGCTTTTCGCGGCCGGGCTGTTGTTGCGCATTGGCCCGAGCAAGGCCCAGGCACACCAGCACCGCCACCAGGCCGAGGCGATGGATCGCGTTGCAGACCATGGCCGAATGCTCCTCAACAAAGCGTTCGCTCGAGGTTCGTCTTCATGGGCCGGCGAAATCCGCGGGGCACCGCAGTCCCTAGCCTCCTCCGCCCTTTGGGGCCAAGGGGCATCTGTTGTGGCTATCCGTGTGGCTGCTTGGCGGCCCGCGGCCCAAAAGGCCTCGCCCCGGGGACCGGCTAGTCGCCAAGCATTTCGCGGAACTGGGCGAACAGGTAGTTGCTGTCATGGGGGCCTGCCGACGCCTCGGGGTGGTACTGCACGCTGAATGCCGGATAGCGCCGGTGGCGAAGCCCTTCGATCGTCTGGTCGTTCAGATTGATGTGCGTTACCTCGAGGTCGTCGGGCAAGGACTCGGCCTCGACCGCGAATCCGTGGTTCTGGCAGGTAATCTCCACCCGGCCGGTCTGGCGGTTCAGCACCGGCTGGTTGGCGCCCCGGTGCCCGAACTTCAGTTTGAAGGTGCGGGCTCCGCAGGCCAAGGCCAGCAACTGGTGGCCCAGGCAGATGCCGAAGATCGGCTTCTTGCCCAAGAGCTGCCGGATGGTTTCCTGCGCGTAGCGGACCGGCTCGGGATCGCCCGGCCCGTTGGACAAGAACACCCCGTCGGGGTCCAGGGCCAGGATCTCATGCGCCGTAGCGGTCCCGGGGAGGATGGTTACCCGGCACCCCTGGTCGAACAGGTGCCGGGCGATGTTCCATTTCATGCCGAAATCCAGGGCCACCACGTGGGGTTGCTTGGTACCGGCACCCGATGTCGGCCGGGGGTTCAGCAAGCGGGTCCATGGGCTTAGCGGCTGGTGCCATCGGACTGGCCCTGGGGGGATGACCTCGCGTACCAGGTCGCGGCCCACCAGGCCGGGGCTGGCCTTGGCCTTGGCCACCAGGCTGGCGTCGTCCAGGTCCACAGTCGAAAGCACCCCCCGCATCGCCCCGTGAATGCGGAGGCGGCGGACCAGCGCCCGCGTGTCGATCCCTTCCATGGCCACCACACCGTGCCGGGCCAGATAGCTGTTCAGGTCCTCATCGGCCCGAAAGTTGCTGACCCGCCGGCTGCGCTCGCGCACGATGAAGCCGGCAAGCTGTGGCCGGGCACTCTCGACATCCTCGGAATTGACCCCGTAATTGCCGATCTGGGGGTAGGTCATGGCCACGATCTGGCCCCGATAGCTGGGATCGGTGAGGATCTCTTGATAGCCGGTCATCGAGGTGTTGAAGCACACCTCGCCCTCGACCTCGCCGCGGGCCCCGAAGGCCCGGCCGGTCATCACCGTCCCGTCTTCCAGCGCCAGTTTTGCCGTCTCGCTCATCATGCCTCGATCCGCAAAGGATTGCGTGCCTGCGCTAAACTGGGAAAGGCCTGCGGGTACTGCCGACCCGAAAAGCCTGACACCTTGCGGCTTCAAGTCCGCGCGGCCTTCCGGCCGATAGCAAAGGCGTGGCTGCGGGTTCGCGGACCAGTGGCCGATGGCTTGACTGGTCCGGGCAGCCCCGTGGAGGGCCCTTCATCCGGCGAGGAAGGGCCCTCTTCTTTCCCGATCCCATTTCTCTTCCCGGGCGTCCTCGGCACCCGGTGGGGCAACAGCCCTATCCCTGGGATTATAGCGATTCGCCGGCCGGTGCGGACCGGTGGCTGCCGCCCTTGGGGATTGCTCGCCATGGATGCAAAGTAATCGCGGAACCGCCAGCCGAGCCGTTCACCGCGGCACGGCTGGACATCGCGCTAACGCGGTGCTCGTAGCAGGCCGCCGAGGCCTGGCTTGCAACGGGCCAACGGTGGTTTGCAGCGGGCCGGAGCGTGCTTTGCAGCCGCACGGTGGTTTGCAATCGGCCCGACGCGGGGCTAGACCCAGCCTGTGGCCGTTTCGTGCCCTATCTCCTGCGAAGGTATAATCACCCAGCGCCATCACAATAGCGCCGGCAAGCCCGCCAGCGGAGGACCTCGCCGGGCATGCCGTCGCGCATGCGGGGGAGAGGCAGTGAGCCAGGAATCGCTAGGACATCTGACCACCGAAGGCCGCAACCCGGCTTCCGAAATGCTCGATTGCCTTACGGCCGAGCAGATCGTGCGCCTGATGAACGACGAGGACGCCCGGGTGGCCGGCGCAGTGGCCACCCAATTGCACGTGATCGCCCAGGCCGTGGAAGTGATCGCCGAGCGGCTGCGCTCTGGCGGCCGGCTGGTGTATTTGGGCGCAGGCACGTCGGGGCGATTGGGGGTGTTGGATGCCACCGAATGCCCGCCCACGTTCAATTCGCCGCCCGGGCAGGTGGTGGGGCTGATCGCGGGCGGGCCGCCGGCGCTGGTGCAATCGGTGGAAGGGGCCGAGGACCAACCCGATGCCGCCGTGGCGGACCTCCAATCGATCCGCCTCGGGCGTGGCGATGTGGTGGTCGGGATCGCCACCAGCGGCCGCACTCCCTACGTGGTGGGAGGGCTCGCCTATGCCCGCTCGGTCGGGGCCTACACCATTGGCCTGAGCTGCAACCGCGAGGCAGTCATCGCAGGTGAATGCGATCTGGTTATCACCCCGATTGTAGGGCCGGAGGTGCTCAGCGGATCCACCCGGCTGAAGGCGGGCACGGCGACCAAGATGGTGCTCAACATGCTCAGCACGGGGGCCATGGTCCGGCTGGGCAAGACGTATGGCAACTTGATGGTCGACCTCCGCGCGGCCAATAGCAAGCTCCGCGAGCGTTCGCGGCGGATACTCACCACCTTGACGGGCTGCCCGCCGGAGGAGGCCGATCGCCTGCTGCAACTCGCCGATGGCGAAGTCAAGACGGCCGTGGTGATGGCCCAATGCGATGTGCCCGCGCCCCTGGCCCGCCAGTGGCTCCAACAGGCCGAGGGGCACCTGCGGCGCGTGTTGCAAGCGCACGGCAAGAAGGACGGTGGGCCACGGCCGGCTGCCGGGCTGGTGCTGGGGGTGGATGGCGGGGGATCGAAGACCGTGGCGTGGCTGGCCGAGGTCGATTCCACAGCCCCCCGAGGCCCCCAACCCGGGCCGGCCGAAAAACACCCTGGGCTGCGCGTCCTTGGCCGGGGCATTGCCGGCGCCTCCAATTTCCAGACGGCGGGGCGGTGGGCGGCGCTGGAGAACCTTGGTCGGGCGGTGGAGGCGGCGTTTCGGGATGCAGGCCGGCCCATCGGGCCGGTCGCTTGCGCGGTGCTGGCCCTGGCGGGCTGCGATCGGCCGGAAAACACCCGGGCGCTCGAGGAATGGGCCCGCGCCCGCCAGCTTGCCGGCGCGCTCTACATCGTGCATGATGCCGCCAGCGTGCTGGCCGCGGGCACGCCGGAAGGCTGGGGCGCGGCCCTGATTGCCGGCACCGGGTCGTTTGCCTTTGCACAGCGCCCCGACGGATTCGGCGTGCGGGCTGGCGGCTGGGGATACCTATTGGGCGACGAGGGGGGAGGATACTGGATGGCCTTGGCCGGGCTGCGTGCAGCCGCCCGCGCCGCCGAGGGCCGCGGGCCGCAAACCACTCTCCTGCCCGCCTTCATGCACCACTTCGGCCTGAACGAGCCGCTGGAGCTGATCTCGGCGGTACATCGTGCGGCTGAGGATCGGGCCGCCCTGGCCGGCCTGGCCGAACTCGTCCTCGCCGCCGCCGAACAGGATGCCGTCGCCCAGTCGATCGTCCACCAGGCAGGCGACGAACTGGCGGGCCTGGTCGCCTCGGCCGTAAAGCGCGCCGAACTTGCCTGCCCCTTCCCCCTGGCCATGGCGGGCGGGCTATTGCTGCACAGCCGCACGCTGCAAGACCGCGTGGCCCAGCGCCTGGAGGCGCAAGGGCTCCGGGCCCACCCCATCGCCCTGGTGCCCGAGCCGGTGGCCGGGGCCGTCTGGCTGGCGATGCGCCACGTTGCCCGGCCGCAATGATATCGACCATCACAAAGAAACCGTGCCCGCGGCGGCCGCCGCTGGCGGC